>JADFWE010000217.1 GCA_015222915.1 Pseudomonadota bacterium
TCCTCACAGGGTTTCTTGACATATTTTACTTATCGTTGAAACCACATCATGATCAATATGGGCAACAACCTTGAAATTTAACCAGTGCAATTGCAGCACAATTACAACTGTTTCGTGGGCGCAAATTATACATAGTGTGAGCCGGTTTTGGAATGCATAGTGACTATCCCATTAGAGGGAGTAGGGTCACTTAATCCGGGGTGTTAAGGCGATGAGGGCCGATAATTCTATTATGGCATCATATGCGGTGTCGATGTTACCTGAAAATCTGTTGAGGTAAGTGCTTAATTCTTATTAACCTTTATTTATCAAAGGTTTATTTTCTTTCAGGTGACGAGAAATCCTTAACGATATTCAGGTTGAAATAACGTTGTTTATAGATAATTGTCGGTATATCACCTGATTGCAGGCATGATAAACTGCTGTTTTTTTATGTACGAGAAAGGCGATGACAGAGCAGAACGGTGACAACAGCAATATTGAAAACATCGAAATCAGTGATATCGATGCCAGTTTCTCCAGCGGTATCGCTGCTTTTGAGGCCAAAAATTTCAAGCAGGCCATGCAGTTCTTAGGCCCGCTGGCTGAATCGGGTGATGCTGAATCCCAGCACCGCTGTGCCATCATGTATCAGAATGGTCTGGGTGCGGTGGTCAACGAAGCTAAAGCGGCTGAATACATGCAGGCCGCTGCAGAACAGGGCCATGCCATCGCACAACATGGACTGGGTTTCATGTATATGGAAGGCGAATGCGTAGAACAAAACGCACAGCAGGCCATCAAGTGGTTCACTAAAGCCGGTGAGCAGGGTCTGGTCGGCTCGCTGACAACGCTGGCGATGATGTATCAGGAAGGCGCCGGTGTCGAACAGGACCTGGAAAAAGCCAAAGAGCTGTATGCGAAAGCCGGTTTTGAGGATATGGTCTAGCAGGCCATTGACTTCTACTCGGGAAATTCTACTCAGGTGGTACGATACGGCGTTGAAATCTGCCTCAAAATGCTCATTTACTTCACAGTAAACTGCGCTTTTTCGGCTGATTTCGCCTTGTCTCGCACTCACCTGAGCGAATTTCAATAGCCTGCTGTGCTATAACAAATAGAAAGTAATAAGAATAAGTAGATCTGAAAACTATGCGTCCTGCACAATTAATAACCGTAATCGAAAAAGAATTTCTAAGCGCTTCTGAACACGAAGGGCTGATCTATCATACCCCGGTGATGTTATGGGGTGCGCCGGGAGTCGGTAAATCGCAGATGGTGGCGCAGGTGGCCGAGCGGCAGAATACACATCTGATCGATATCCGCCTGTCGCAGATGGAGCCTAGTGATCTTCGTGGTATCCCGTTCAAGCAGGGCGATTCCGTGGAGTGGGCAGTGCCGGCCATGTTGCCGAACGCTGAACGTCATGGTGAGAACGGCATCCTGTTCCTCGATGAGATCACCTCAGCGCCACCGAGTGTTTCTGCAGCGGCTTATCAGTTGATCCTCGATCGAAAACTGGGTGAATATGAAGTGCCTGACGGCTGGGCGATCATCGCTGCCGGTAACCGTCAGGGTGATCGTGGTGTTACTTACAGCATGCCGGCACCGCTGGCCAATCGTTTCTCGCATTACGAAGTCGATATCAATCTGGACGACTGGGTCGCCTGGGCCTATGCCAATGGTGTCGATGAGCGGGTGATCGCTTTCCTGCGTTTCCGTCAGGACCTGTTGTTCGAATTTGATGCCTCGCAGAACCCGGTCGCGTTCCCGTCACCGCGCTCATGGGAATTCGCCCATCGTGCCCTGCACAAGTTTGAAGACCATCCAGAATTATTCTCCGGTGCACTGCAGGCCTGTGTTGGCAAAGCCGCCGGTATCGAACTGGCTGCCTTTATCGCCAGCCTCGACCAGATGCCTGACCTCGATGCCATCATCAACGGTGAAGCCGTGGAAACACCGAAAGAGATCGATCTGCAGTACGCCGTCGCAACTGCATTGGTCGGCCGTGCTATCCGTGCAAAAGATACCGATGATGCGATGAAAGTGCACGGCAATATCCTCAACTATGCCAACAGCTTCCCGCAGCGCGAGATGGGCGTGATGATGGTGTCAGATATGCACCGTGCCATCGGGCAGGATATTTTTGCCGTGCCGGAATTTGCCAGCTGGGCGGACAAGATTGCTGATCTAATGCTGTATTAAAGCAATGAATAATGAATAGTGAATAGTGAATAATTAGAAGCTAAAAACATGGTTTATTCTTTCGGCATTTTTCATTATTCACTATACATTATTCATTAAGCTGTTTATGTCTAGCTTCCCCGACGTAGAAAAAAAACTCGCTACTGCCAGAACCCGTCTGATTCTGGATAAGCCTTTTCTGGGTGCGCTGGTTTTGCGTCTGCCGATGGTTGCTGCTGATGCCAGGTGGTGTGAGACAACGTTCAGCGACGGCAAAAAATTCTATTATAATCACGACTACATCGACGCACTGGATCAGGAGCAGACACAGTTTGCGCTTTCGCATGAAGCACTGCACTGTGCGCTTTCACATTTTCACCGCCGTGGTCACCGAGTAAAACATCGCTGGGATCTGGCCTGTGATTATGCGGTAAACCCTTTATTGATCAACGATGGCCTGAAGCCGACACCCGATGCCATGCATCTTCGTGAGTACGAAGGCATGACAGCTGAAGAGATCTATCCCTGTCTGGAAGATAATGACAACGACGGTGAGCGTGACCTGGAGAATAAAAAGAAATCGGATGAAGCCGAGAATGATGACGAGCAGTCACAGCAGGATAACGGCGGCGGTGGTAAGGAAAAAGAAAAAGAGAATGACGAGCAGAGCGAAGGCGAGGGCGATCAGGACAAAGATCAGGACGACGCTGGTCGAGGTGGCTCCACGCCACAACCGGCCGGTCTGTCTCAGCAGGAAGAGGATGAATTAAGCCTGCAGTGGGAGCAGCGGCTGGCAGGTGCAGCGCAACAGGCCCTGCAGTCTGGCAAGCTGGAAGGTGATATGGCCCGTATGGTCGACCACCTTCTGCAGCCGAAGTTACCCTGGCGTATGCTGCTGGCAAGGTACATGTCAGCGACCGCGCGTGAAGATTACAGTTACACACGCCCTTCATCGCGGCGCGGTGACCCGGCAGTATATCCCAGCATGCGCAGCAACGAGACCAATATCGTGGTCGCAGTTGATACCAGCGGCTCTATCGGTGAAGAAGAGATACAGGAATTTATCTCCGAGATCGATGCCATAAAGAGCCAGGTGCGCGCCAGCGTTACACTGTTGACCTGCGATTCAAAATTAAATTATGGCTGCCCGTGGAAGTTCGAAGCCTGGGACGCATTTCAGTTTGATGTCGAGATCCGTGGCGGCGGCGGTACCAATTTCCGTCCGGTGTTCGACTGGATAGAAGAGCAGGACAAGGCACCGGATCTGCTGGTATATTTTACCGATGCTGAAGGTGTCTTTCCGGAAACAGAGCCTTACTTTCCCGTGACCTGGCTGGTTAAAGGTAAAGCTAAGGTACCGTTTGGCGTCAGAGTTCAGCTTAACTGATAAGAAACTGAGACGGGATATTATTTATTGTTCTCGCAGGGGCGCAGAGAAAGCCTTTAACCTTTAGTGTTATCACTGAACAGTAGTAAATGGTCTTGCTACCAACAGCTATTCAGGCAGTTAAGATCCTTCGACTACGCTCTGCTTCGCTCAGGATGACAATAAATAAGAGAGGTTTTTTCTTTGCGCCTCTGCGCCTTAGCGAGAAATTAATTTTTATTATGAGAAATATATACCAAGCACATGGCCCTTTCTGCTGAAGACAATTTACGATTAAACGTCCTGCTCTCACAGGAGCTACATGCCGTGCGTATCGATGAATCAAAGATGATGGTATTCGCCCTGACGTCCAAGGGTGAGGCTCGAGTGCCACTGAATTCTATCGGCAAAGACGAAGCCTATATCAA
>JADFWE010000003.1 GCA_015222915.1 Pseudomonadota bacterium
CTTGTCTTCATACGGGAATAGATGTCCGGTATCGATCGGGTTGCTGGTAAGTGACATGTAAACAACGAACAGTACAAGCGCATAACCAATGGCCCGCCAAAGGAAGCGAAACTTCAGATCGGGAAAAGGTCTTTCAAACATCAGGAGAGGGCTGGCACTTTAAAAGTATAATGATAACAAAACGACGCCGAGGATCAATCGATAGATAACAAATGGTGTCATGCCCATACTCTCAAGCAGTTTCAAAAAGAGATGGATACACAGGTAAGCACTGAATGCCGAGATTAATGCACCATAGATCAGATCATTCACGTCACCGGCATTGGCAACTTTCATATACTCCAGCGCTTCTACGCCACCAGCGAGGACGATGACCGGGATCGACAATAGAAAAGAGAAACGGGCTGCCGCCGGGGCAGTTAGTCCCAGCATAAGACCGGCGGTAATCGTTATACCGGAACGGGATGTTCCTGGTATCAGCGCCACTGCCTGCGCACAGCCGATGATGATGATATCTTTCCACGACAAGCTGTGCTCATCACGGTTTCGCTTACCTGACCAGTCGGCATACCACAGCAACAGACCAAACAGGATGGTGGTAATGGCGATAACCAGTTCGGTACGCAGATTGCCGGCGATATAATCTTTAAACAGCAGGCCAACGATACCTACCGGAATCGTACCGATCAACACACCCCAGGCCAGTTTACTGTCTTCAGAATGCTTGCCTTTGAGAGAAGCCATCCAGGCGAGAAACATGGTACCGATCTCTTTTCTGAAATACAGCACGACCGCGGTCAATGTACCGACATGCACCGCTACATCGAAGGCCAATCCCTGATCTTCCCAACCGGTCAATATCGGCACCAGGATAAGGTGCGCCGAACTGGAGATAGGCAGGAACTCGGTGAGTCCCTGCACTAATGCCAAAACGATGATCTGTAATATATCCACTTAAAATCCTGTAAAAAAAGTTATAAGTTGTATGTTGTAAGTTTTAAGTAAAAAACATACAACTTACAACATAAAACTTACAACCATCATTTATAACCATTAACTATAATCGGTTTCTCAGATCCAGCATCGAAAAACCGCGCAGCGGCTCCTGGTAGTTTTTACTCAACGCCATCACTTTAAAACGATCCCCCATCTCAGAGGGCAGCGTCAATGTTTTTATCTGCTGAGACAATCTGACCTGCTGCCGCACCTCATCCGTCACCTGTTCAGCGTGCAGTTCAGACAGTCCATTGGCCAGCAAAAACGCAGCCTGCGTAGTATACCCTGAAACCTCCATATCCAGCCCAACGGCATTGTAGGCAACATCGGTAAAATTCACGAATGCCGTAATATCCTGCAACCCCGGCCACCATAAGAAATCTTCGTGCGCCCGGTGCCGGTAGTAACACATCAACGTACCGTCTGTTCGGTCTGCGTGGTAATACTCCAGCTCGTTATACCCGTAATCGATCAGCAGTAGCACCATATTGCTGATGCATTTATCCAGCGCTGCCAGCCAGCCTTTGATCGCCGGATTAAATTCAGAACGGTAACCGGCTGACAGCGTAAACTCACTGCGCTGCTGTATCTGCGCGACCATATCCTCAATTTCAGCATCAGCTGGTAGATAACGTGACACCAGCTGATCATGCTCAAAACCGATAATCAGGGTATCGATGCCAGTCTCTGTTATGTCAAACACCGTTACCGGCATCGCATCGAGCACTTCATTCGCAACGACTACGACATTGCTCATATCATCCGGCAGCTGATCCAGCCACACCACCCGCTCAAGCAGATGCGGCGC
>JADFWE010000218.1 GCA_015222915.1 Pseudomonadota bacterium
AGGAAAAGCTTTAACATTGTTAATAGCGCCTGCGGCGCTACTAACAATAAAACCTCTGTGTCCTCCGTGTCCTCTGTGGTGAATAATCTTTTGACTGTCCGCTTCTAGCCGTACCCGGAAATTGAGCGGCGATCATGTGCGGCTGTTTTTTCCTTAAAACACTTTATCCGGCTCAGCCTTTCTGGCGATAGAAAACTCCGGCGGGGTGCTCTACCCGTTCGAATGACTGTGTGAAAGGTAATATCGCCTGATTGATACATGTCAGGAAGATGCCTCCCGGATTCAGCAGTGAAGAGAACTGCTCAAGGATGCCTGACTTCACGCCATTAGAAAAATAGACCAGCACTTCAGGACAGATAATAAGATCCATGTTCTCTAACAGCTGAAAATCATTGGTCAGATCACATTCACTGAAGGTTACGCGCTGACTGACCTTGTCTTTTATCTGCCAGCTTAGCTGCCCCTCAGCTTCGACACTCTGTGTAAGATAAGATTTTTTATAGTCATCGCTCAGATCACTGGTTTGTGATTCGGTATAGACGGCACCCTGCGCATATTCGATATCACTCAGCGGGACATCACTGGCAAATAGCTGCAGGCCTTTGATCTCACCGTTTTTCTTCTCATATTCCGCCAGTTCCATCGCCAGTGAGTACGCCATCTGTCCCTGACCACAACCGACGATCCAGACGCGCGCATTCTGCGGCAATTGTGCGACGACATAATTGTTCAATACATCTGTTATCTCACTGCGCAGCTGCCAGCTGTTGTGCCGCTGCGAGATAAGTTCCAGCACACTGGATCTAATATCTTCGGCACTGTTACCCGACGCCCCTTCTGTCAGCGATTTAGCCAGTGAGTCGATGGAATCGAGTTTATATTGCTGTAACAGCGGCGTTAGTTCTTCCAGCAGGCGAACACGCTGTCTCTCCGGAACGACGATACCCAGTACATCCTGCAGGGCGACGAGCAGAGATTCATAATCATCAATCTTATGAGTGGCGGCGGATGGCATAATCTGTCCTTTTTAAATTTATGGTGTAACCCTGATACATGCCTTCATAGACAAAGTACCTGTTTTTCATGATGTTGCCAGCTTACCGTCATCTGATCGCGGCAACGGTAAACGCTATATATTACACAAGCATAGAAGGAAAATGCCGAACTTCAATAGAGACCGGCATTTGTCACGATAATTTTACACGCTATAGAAAAGGCTGATTTCATCGCTGCGCAACCGGTTTGAACAACTCCCTGCTTTTCAGCTTTTTATTACCCAGATGGAAACTTATAACAAAACGTAATAAACCTTTTAATTCAGATAGATAACGAGGGTTGTCAGCCAGGTACTGGTAAGACTCATCTGCCAGCGCCAGCAGACAGTCGCCAGAGATTTCAGGCAGACCCGGCAGTTTTTCACCACGGCTCTTTACCGGTCCATGCTCCAGATGGTAATGGTAGATCTCCTGTGCCTGAATCGATTCACCACTGTCCGCCTCGGCATGAAAATTCAAGCCGAAACCCAGCAGTTCGAGCAGCTTAATCTCAAATTTTCTCAGTGATATTTGCAGTGCTGCCTCGTCTTCCAGTGCGTACAGACACTGGTGATACTGCTCGAATATGGCTTCCTGGGCATCGTCTTTATGCAACAGGTACATCATCAGTTCATTGATATACATGGCGCAGAGCAGCGCCTTACCTTTCAGTTCAGGCGCTTTCAGGTCTGCCCGTTCGGTAGTTTTCAGATAGGGCAGATTGCCCCTGCCCTGCCAGCTGATAACCAGTGGCGTAAACAGCAACAGGCTACCGGCCGTTTTGGAACGCTTGCCCCTGCTGCCCCTGGCCATCAATGATATCCGGCCAAAATCTTTGGTCAGGACCTCGAGGATGCTGCTGGTCTCGCGGTAAGCCCGCTTGTGCAGGATATAGGCAATTTGGCTGTTGATGAC
>JADFWE010000219.1 GCA_015222915.1 Pseudomonadota bacterium
TACGCTTCCCGATGATAACGATCTTTACTCACAGATCGCTTCTTTCCCACCAGCCAGTTCTCACTTACCGTGGGTAACTGAGTGCCCGTCCACTCTTCTCCCTGATAACAGGGGAAAATAGTAGTAAATTTTTTTCCCATTATTTAAATCTCTGAATAATTAATCTCTGACCATTATTTAATCTTTGAATTCGGAATTCATTGCCCTTACTTTCCACTCGCCAGCGATATGAGACCAGCGACCATCCTGCAGTAATTCCACAAACACCGGTCGTCCATGAAACATACTCAGGCGTGCGATATCGTCATATTCCATCACCCCAAGATGAAAGGCTGCATGTCGAAAAGCGGCACCATGTCCGACGAACAGTTTAAGCGTATCGACTCCATCGACAGGTAGTTCGGATAGTCGCCAGGTAAGGTGTTTGGCAACACGTTTCCCGGCCTCAAGCAGTGACTCTGCACCTTGCAACGGTAATCTATACTCGCTATTCGATTTCCAGTTTTGTGGAAGCTCCGGGTAGCGTGGATCATCATGGATAATCTTCACTATCTGTTTTGCAGTCAGGTTAGCCGCACATCCGACACCACGTTCAGCCAGGTCGTTGAAACTCTGCAGTTCATGCTGTGAGCCAAGATTTTGCGCTATGATATCAGCCGTCTGCCAGGCTCTGAGCATCTGTGAACTGTCGATCTTTTTCGCCAGCATCCAGCCATATTGCTGCTGAATTTCACCGATAATTACAGCAGCTTCAGCTGCATGTTTTTCTCCATCGGTATTTAATGGATAAGGCTGATGCGCGCTGGGTGCGCCCGGTATCTGATGATAATCTCCATGTCGAATAATGGCGGCGATTCGTCGACCCATTACTGCCTACTCATTGGGCCTACCCATTAGGCAAGTTCCTTCAGGGCATGATCCACATACAGCGCTGCTGCATCAATTCCAATACCGTCTTTGGTACCCTGAAACCCACCAAATGCAGAAACTTCAAAAACAATCGGGCCGGAATCGGTCTCGGCAACATCGACAGTAGTAAAGTCCATATTGAATGGGGCCTGAGCGCGGTATGCAAGTTCTATAACATCATCCGATGGTGTATGCGCAGCATAACGACCACCACTATGAATGGTAGTATTCCAGGCTTCACCCTGCGGAACGCGAGCATAGGTGCCAAGGTAGTTTCCAGCAAGAAATACCATGCCCAGGTCTCTGCCCGGCAAGTTGATTTTTCGCTGAATATACATCATTTGATTGTTCGCACTGAAATCTCGAATACTGCGCTCCAGCTCATCAGGATCCTGTTCAGCATCAATGATGGTCATACCACGCGCCTTGGTCGAATACAGTGGTTTAAATACGGCACTGCCAAAATCCCTGACCGCTTGCATCGCTACTGCAATATCTTCGGTCACCCGTGTATCCGGCATCGGTATGTCAGCATTGCGTAGTGTTACCGTACAACTGAGTCGATCAATGAGCCTTAACATGCTTAATGCCGGACTAAATACACGAACACCCGCCTGTTCAGCGACACGTAGTAATTCCAGCCTGTCCAGCGTCGTCGGAGAGTAAACCGCACTTATCTTTTTAACCATTAAACCGTCAAGTTCGCACAGGTTATTGTCACCCGCAACCAGCGTATTATTTTCAAGATCAAGACTGACATCTGCCATATCTATGACCAGTCTGAAACCCGTTTTTTTCTCAACGGCATCTGCCAGAACTTCGGTAGACCACTTTCCGGGGATACCTATAACACCTATTTTTAA
>JADFWE010000220.1 GCA_015222915.1 Pseudomonadota bacterium
GCGATAGCATCGATGATCTCCCTGTCATCCCACTCCCGTGAGCCCTGTACTTTCTCCAGCACCCGGCCGTCAGCATCGACCAGGATGGTCAACGGTATCCGCCTGGCCCCCAGCATGATTTCCAGCTGCAGTCTCTTATCAAGAAAGTTCTCGAAGCTGACGCCGGACTGCTTGATAAAGCCTTCGGCCCTGTCACGGTAGTCATCTGTCGATATACCGATGATATTAAACTGTTTGCCGTTATAACGTTTCGCCAGACGCTCGAGTGAACCCATCTCTTCGCGACAGGGCCCGCACCAGCTGGCCCACACATTAATGAGTAGCGGCTTACCTTTAAAGTCAGCAAAGGTTTTTGTCTGGCCATCGAGTCCGACCCCATTGAGGCCGTCCATGGTTATCTCACGAAGATAGCCGCCTTTCTTCACCTCGCCGGTGGCGGCAGCAAAAACTGACGCTGAGAAAGCCGCAGTGAGTATGATGCTAAGAAAATATCTGCAAAAATATATACGCATGGTGTTTTATCCATTTACCCCTTCAGACGGGGATAATCTCTGTCTAATTCGCACTTTGATCGTGAAGATTACCAGAAAACATCAAAAAGCATTTTTCCTTCGTCATCTCTACAGATCAACGGGATACTGATTTTATCATTTCGGGCGCGGACCACCCAGTTCAGATCAGCCCGTTCAGACACCCTGTTTAGATCAGCCTGCTCAGATAATACATGGATAAATTAATCAGAATTTTCCTGATAACATTTGAACATTTCTCATGTTTACCTATCTGAGCAATACCGTTAACCGTCATACCCGCAGCCCCACCTTTCTCATAGCCAACCTCTAACCTGCCTCAATCGTTATGCATCCATTCCTTAACCTGATCTTGATCACCAGTTTTATCGGTACTGCCGTCGCTGCCGATACGCCTGCAGACACAAAAACCGTACATGTCAGAAAAGAAGTCATCTCTCCCGGTTACAGCGCTCTGAAACTTTTCCTGGAAGACGAGCAACACCTGACCACGATAAGACGCACGAAGATGGTGGTAACATTCTCCAACATCAGCGAAAGCTCGATAAAACTCATCGATGAGATAAGCCGTGCATCAGAGCAGGCGATAGAGGAGATGGAGAATCTCGCACATGAAAAACCGGCTTTCAGCTTCGAAGACTTCCCTGATGAGGGCATCGCCAGATCCACCTTTGACTCCTTGAGGTACACCACAGCAAAAGAATTTTTCTTTGATGGCGAAGACTTTGAAAAAGATCTGCTCATCAGTCAGCTGAAAGTGCTGCGCCTGATCAGCCATCTGGCAAGTGAGTTAGAAGAGACGGAAAGCAATACGAAGCGAAAGAAATGGTTACGCGATATTGCCGTGAAATATGAAAAATATTACCAACGGGTTTCTGCCCGTGTTTTTATAACGGCCAGGCGCTGAAAGAACAAAATCTGAGTCCGCAAAAAACGCTCGTGATCAGCTATCCAGCTCATACGATAACAGCCCGAAAAACTGCCAACAAAACCACCCTGACAGCAAGCGGATAATCACCTGCTAAATTTACCTGGGGCATTACCCCAAAAGTTTTTTATATGGGTAAATTCTTATGTTCTAACAGTCTGTTTTACTGAAATTATTAAGTTACGGAAATCATTATAAAAAGCTAACTTATCCACAGGTTTTCCGATACTGCTCCACTGGAATATGCACAATATATAGTGCTTGACGAAACACCCGACCACACCCTATAGTATCCGGCATCAAAACCCCTGCTTCAGAACAGGGTGGCTGACATACAGCCAGAACAACAACCAGAACAACAACCAGAACAACAAAAAAACTAGTTAAATCAGCGCAGGCAGGGCAATGCAGACAAATACACCAAACCAGAACAACACGCCATCCCCTATCACCAACCAGAATGTAAATACAGACCCCGCAAACTCAGTTTCAGGCGCCGATGCACCCAGCATCGCAGCAACCGCACCGGGGCAGTTCCGTGTAATACGACGCAACGGCAAAGTCACCACTTTTGACGGTGATAAAATCTCTATCGCCATGACCAAAGCATTCCTCGCAGTCGAAGGCGGAAATGCAGCAGCCAGCAACCGTATCCATGAGATCGTGAAAGGTCTGACCGAGATGGTGAACAACGCCCTCACCCGTCGTATTCCTGATGGCGGTACTTTCCATATAGAAGACATCCAGGACCAGGTCGAACTGGCACTGATGCGCGGCGGCCACCAGCAGATCTCACGTGCTTACGTTATCTACCGTGAAGAACACGCCCGTGCCCGCGCCAAAGAACTTGCTGAAGAACAGGCACGTTCTGAAACACCAGAGAGCCGCATCCACGTCACCATGCCCGACGGCAGCAGCCAGCCGCTGGACACCAAACGTCTACACACCGTGGTAACCGAAGCCTGTGAAGGCCTGGAAGATGTCGATGTGGAGGCCATCCTTGCTGATACCGAACGCAACCTGTTCGATGGCGTGCCGTTTAAAGACGTCGCCCGCATGCTGGTGATGAGCGCCCGCACCCTGATCGAAAAACAGCCTGACTACAGCTATGCCGCTTCCCGCCTGCTGCTCGATGACATGCGCACCGAAGCCCTCAGCTTCGTCAACAATACCATCTGCAGCGCGACCCAGACTGAGATGCAACAGCAGTACAACGGTTACTTCTCTGCCTACATCAAACGCGCGGTCGACCTGGAACTGCTCGACCCCCGTCTGGCCGAATACGACCTCGATTTCCTCGGCAAACAGCTGGATGCTTCACGCGACCTGCAGTTCACCTACCTGGGTCTGCAGACATTATATGACCGCTACTTCATCCACACCGAAGACCTGCGTTTCGAACTACCGCAGGCCTTCTTCATGCGCGTTGCCATGGGTCTGGCGATCAACGAGATCAACCGCGAAGAGAGCACCATCGAATTCTACCGCCTGCTGTCTTCATTCGATTTCATGAGCTCAACCCCAACCCTGTTCAACTCCGGCACACTGCGTCCACAGCTTTCCAGCTGCTACCTGACCACGGTCCCGGATAACCTGGACGGCATCTTCAGCTCGATCAAAGATGACGCCATGCTGTCTAAATACGCCGGCGGTCTGGGCAATGACTGGACCCGCGTACGCGGCATGGGTGCACACATCAAGGGCACCAACGGCAAATCTCAGGGCGTGGTCCCTTTCCTCAAAGTTGCTAACGATACTGCCGTGGCCGTTAACCAGGGCGGAAAACGCAAAGGCGCGATGTGTGCCTACCTGGAAACATGGCACATCGATATCGAAGAGTTTTTAGACCTGCGCAAGAACACCGGTGACGACCGCCGCCGCACCCACGACATGAACACCGCTAACTGGATTCCAGACCTGTTCATGAAACGTGTTGCCGAAGATAAAGAGTGGACACTGTTCACCCCGGACGAAGCCCCGGAGCTGCACGAACTGTACGGCCGCAAGTTCGAAAAAGCCTATGTTGCCTACGAGCAGAAAGCTGCCGCCGGTGAGATGCGCGTATTCAAAACCGTCAAAGCTTCAGCGCTATGGCGCAAGATGATCAGCATGTTATTTGAAACCGGCCACCCGTGGATGACCTTCAAAGATCCATGTAACCTGCGTTACAGCAACCAGCACGTCGGCGTCGTGCATAGCTCTAACCTGTGCACCGAGATCATGCTGCACACCAACGACCAGGAGATCGCGGTCTGTAACCTGGGCTCGGTCAACCTGCCGGCTCATATCAATGATAACGGTCTGGATACCGAGAAGCTGGAAAAAACCATCAACACTGCCATGCGCATGTTAGATAACGTCATCGACTACAACTTCTACAGCGTACCGGAAGCACGTGACTCCAACCTGCGTCACCGCCCTGTCGGTATGGGTGTCATGGGTTTCCAGGATGCACTGTATAAACAACGTCTGCCTTATGCCACAGAAGACGCGGTCGAGTTTGCCGACCGTACCATGGAAGCCATCAGCTATTACGCCATCAAAGCATCTAACAACCTGGCTGAAGAACGTGGCCGTTATTCGACCTTTGAAGGTTCTCTATGGAGCAAGGGCATCCTGCCGATCGACTCTATAGACTACCTGGCAGAAGGCCGCGGCAACTACCTGGAAGTCGATCGCAGCTACACCTTCGACTGGGATTCACTGCGCGCCAATGTACAGAAACACGGTATGCGTAACTCCAACACCATGGCGATCGCACCGACGGCTACCATCTCAAACATCTGTGGTGTCAGCCAGTCGATCGAGCCAACCTATCAGAACCTGTTCGTCAAATCGAACCTGTCCGGTGAATTCACCGTGGTCAATCCTTACCTGATCAGCGATCTGCGTGAACGCGGCCTGTGGGACGAAGTCATGGCCAACGACCTCAAATACTACGATGGCAGCGTACAGCAGATCGACCGTGTACCGGAAGACCTTAAAGCCCTGTACCAGACCGCCTTCGAACTCGATGCGCGCTGGCTGGTAGAAGCAGCTTCCCGTCGCCAGAAGTGGATCGACCAGGGACAGTCACTGAACCTGTACATGTCCGAGCCGAACGGTCAGAAACTGGATGCATTGTACAAGCTGGCATGGGTACGCGGTCTAAAAACCACCTACTACCTGCGCTCTATGGGGGCGACTCACGTCGAGAAATCTACCATGGATACCAGCCGTAGCAGCGGCCTGAATGCAGTGGGCAACTCGACACCCGAAGCGGCGGCTACTGGTTCGGTAGCGCCCCAGGCTGCACGCCAGGCTGCTCCCTCCGCTTGCTCTATCCTGGACCCTGATTGCGACGCTTGCCAGTAGTACTGGCAAGCGACATCAGTAACATTAATAAGAACAAAACTGCTGATATAAACAGGCAAATAGCAGCAGACTAAATAAAAAAAACGATTGAGGTAACAAAAGATGCTTAACAACTGGGATGATCCTTTTGCACAATTTTCTAATAACAATAATAATGCCGGTGCAACCACGCCCCATGCAGAAAATGCCCACGCAAAAAAAATAAGCGATGAAGTTGTTAAACAGAGTGTTAACGAGCAGGTTTTGAATGAAGAATCTGCTGCAAAAGAATCGGCTGCAGTAGCAGAAGCTACGGTTGCTTATCAAGCTACAACAGCACAAGCAGCACCACAAGTTGCAGAGCCGACTCAGACAGCAGCTGAACACAAAGCGCCACATGCCGGTGACGGCATCGTCAGCAATGAACAGCTGATGGCGACCGCAGGTGCAGCACCGCAGGTTAATCCTATCATCGAAGAAGCAACGACTCCGAGTGCAGACGCTGATGCTGACCTTGACCTCACCGGCACCGGTCTGGAAGAGATCGAGATGGGTGCAAAACGTATCCAGGTAGACGATAAAAAGATCATCAACTGCCGCTGTGATCTGAACCAGCTGGTCCCTTTCAAGTACGACTGGGCATGGCAGAAATATCTCGACGGCTGTGCCAACCACTGGATGCCTCAGGAAATCAATATGACCGCCGACCTCGCTCTATGGCGTGATCCAAACGGTCTGACCGAAGACGAGCGCACCGTGATCAAACGCAACCTCGGCTTCTTCGCCAGCGCCGATTCACTGGTCGCCAATAACCTGGTACTTGCTGTGTACAAACACATCACCAATCCAGAGTGCCGCCAATATCTGTTACGCCAGTCATTCGAAGAAGCCGTACATACCCATGCTTACCAGTACTGCGTAGAATCACTGGGACTGGATGAAGGTGAGATCTTCAACATGTACCGCGAACTGCCAGCAGTAGCACGTAAAGCTGAATGGGCACTGCCTTTCACACAGCACCTTGCCGACCCGAACTTCCACACCGGCACTCCTGAAAATGACCAGAAGCTGCTGCGTGAGCTGATCGCATTCTACGTCGTCTTCGAAGGCATCTTCTTCTATGTCGGTTTCACCCAGATCCTGTCCATGGGCCGCCGTAACAAGATGACCGGTGTAGCCGAGCAATTCCAGTACATCCTGCGTGATGAATCCATGCACATGAACTTCGGTATCGATGTGATCAACCAGATCAAGATCGAAAACCCGCATCTATGGACTGCGGAATTCCAGCAGGAGATGGTCGACCTTATCCGCGAAGCGGTCGAGATCGAAACCCAGTATGCACGCGACACCATGCCTCGCGGCATCCTCGGTCTCAACGCACCGATGTTCGAAGAATACTTACAGTTCATCGCCAACCGCCGCTGTTCACAGATCGGCCTGCCTGAACAGTACCAGGGCGTCAGCAATCCGTTCCCATGGATGTCTGAAGTACTCGACCTGAAAAAAGAGAAAAACTTCTTTGAGACTCGCGTGACCGAGTACCAGACCGGCGGTGCGCTGAGTTGGGATTAGTTCACAAGAGATGCTCACTACGAATATTGTAGTTTAAGGATATAAAAATAAGCCTTGGAGGCTGGAGTAAATTTGAAGGCGATGAGTGATCATCGCCTTTTTTATTTCAACGACGGATGAATTTTAATATGGTTGAAAGTGTGCATAGCCTGGCGCAAATTAATAGGTGCCAGAGAGCAATTGTTTCTAATATTAGAGTTAATTGCTCTCTGACCCTGGTTTTTCATCCGGCGCCCACGACGAGCCAACGACATCAACAAACAATATACGCAGGGCATCAACAATCTGACAAAATTGCCAGTCTTTAA
>JADFWE010000221.1 GCA_015222915.1 Pseudomonadota bacterium
AGATATGTTTTTCTCTGTGTCCTCTGTGCCTCTGTGGTGAACAAGCTTTTGATTTTGTTTTTCGCTTTGTCCGCTAAGGCTCAGTTAACGACCTTTGCGAGAAGTCATTAACACAGTTGAAAAACTGATTGATATCATACGGTTCCCAGGCAAATAGTGCATAATAGCGAGATTAAATCTAATCGATCGCAGCCAGCAGACAACGCGAAATAAACCATGAAAAAAATCTTCAAGAGCTCCATCATACTGCCACTCATCCTGTTTACTGCTATCGCTATCGTTGTGATCCTGGTAAAAATAAAAACACCCGTCGAGCACCAGGATGTCGGTTATCCTGTAAAAGCGGTTGAAGTGATCACGGCTGAAAAGATTCCTTTTCGAGCCAGGGCGATGGCATTTGGCAACGTTGAACCTGCGGTTACTTTAAACACTAAATCTGAAGTCAGCGGCAAGATCAGTTTTATACATGCCGATCTAAAAAAAGGTGCAAGTCTTGCAAAAGGAACTGTGGTACTTCGTATAGAGCCAACAATCTTTGAATTCTCTCTGACTGAAAGCCAGGCAGCGCTGGCGAGCAGCAAGTCAACATTGAATCAGTTAAAAGTAGAAGAGGAAAGTGCTAAAGATGCACTGATCATCGTACAGAAAAATTTAGATGTCGAACTCAAAGAACTTAAACGTATCGAAGCACTGAAGAAAAAAGGCATTGTTTCTCTCTCAGATCTGGATAAAGAGAAACAAAAAGTGCTGGCACTGCGACAACAGCTGCAGGATATCGAAGGCAAACTGGCAAGTTATGAGAGTCGACGCAATGCCATCAAAGCGCTGATAAAACAGTCTAAAAGCCAGGTAGATAAAAGTCAGGACACGCTGGGAAGAACTGAAGTTAGCCTGCCATTTGATGCCCGTATAGGAACGGTTTCTGTAGAAAAGGGAGAATTTGTACAGGCAGGCGGTATGCTGTTTGAAGCGCTGGGTGTACAGGCTGTCGAGATTAACGCACAGATTTCCACCAAACAGTTCCGGCCGCTGGTCACCGGTTTGAAATTTATCAAAGGACAGACAATGGACATGCAAAACCCTGTGGTTTTACAGGCAGCATTGTCCAGCATGCGACTCGAAGCACGTGTTCGTTTAGTCGGTGATGCCAGCCGCCTGACCGTATGGGATGGAACGCTCATCAGGTTGAGCGAATCAGTGGACCCGATCCGTGACACTTTAGGTCTGGTAGTAGCAGTCGATAAACCCTACGAAGGAATTATTCCCGGTAAACGTCCGCCACTTTTAAAAGGTATGTACACCTCGGTAGAATTTTTCACGCCGGCAAAACCAACACTGGTTTTACCGCGTAAAGCAGTCCATCAAGGTCGCGTCTATGTGGCCACTGAAGAAAATACTTTATCCATCCGCCCAGTTAATGTTCTATTCACACAGGGTGACATGATCGTTCTCGAAGAATCAGAAACCTCAGGATCGAACCAGGCTGGAATAAATCAGGTTGGAATAAACCCGGGTGAAAAAATCATCATCAGCGATGTTATTCCTGTGGTGGAAGGCATGCCATTAAAACTCATCGTCGCAACTGAGTATGAAAAGTTGTTAAGACAGGCGGCTTTAGGTGAGTCCACTCTGGGCGATTCTGATACGGACGGCTATTGATGATTCGTTACTTTACGGAGCACCCGACTGCCGGCAATATTCTGATGATGGCAATTATTGCTATCGGTTTATTTTCGCTAACGAATTTAAACAAGGAGTCTTTCCCGCTTCTCGATCCGAGCAAAGTACAGGTTTCCATGCTTTACCCCGGCGCCAATCCTGCTGATGTAGAGGATGGTATCTGCAAGCGGCTGGAAGATGCTACCGACGGCATCAGTTTTTTACATGAACAGATCTGTGATGCCCGTGACAACCTGGCAATTTTCACCCTGGAGATGCAGGAAGCCGGCAACATCGATGTTTTCTATGACGACATCAAAGCTGCGATCGATGGTGTTCCGGATTTCCCCGAAGAGACTGAAGATGCCATCATCAAACAGTTGGGGCGCATCAGCCTGGTTGCCAACGTCGCTATCACTTCTGAAAACCTGACCGCTGCAGAGCTCAAAGCACTGACAGAAAGCTATCGCGACAAACTGCTTGCCATTCCTGAGATACCTATCGTTTCTGTCGGTGGTTTTTCTACTCACCAGCTACAGGTACTGATCGATCCGGACAATCTGATCAAATATCAGTTAAGTGTGCTGGACGTGGCCAATCTTATCCAGGCGCAGGCACTCGAACTTCCTGCTGGCCTACTGGAAGCTCGTGAGACTTCATACCAGGTCAGGTTTGATAACGTTCGTAAAACAGCTGAAGAATTAGCCGACCTGGTGTTTTTGAATTCGCCCGGTGGCGGTGAGATCAGGCTGGGTGACATCGCAAAGATCGAAGACAAGTTTGAAAAACGCGAAGAGCGTATCGAATTAAATGGCATGCCTGCCGGTTTATTGATCATCAGTAAGAACACCACTGACGATATCCTGAAAGTGTTTAAGGTGCTAAATGAATTTGTCGATGCTGAAAACAAGACCCTGCCAGCGAGTACCCGGCTGACCATCACGAAGAATAAAGCATCGATCGTAAGTGACCGTCTGGGACTGCTGATAAAAAATGCCTGGCAGGGATTGATACTGGCAACGCTTGCGCTGTTCCTGTTTTTTAACTGGCGTTACACATTCTGGGTTGCCCTGGGACTGCCTATCTCATTCCTTGGTGGACTGGCGATGATGGTGATGTTCGGCATTACCATAAACATGATCTCGATGATCGCTTTGCTGATGGCGATCGGTATATTGATGGATGATGCTATCGTACTTTCAGAAAGCATCGCACACGAATATAATAAAGGTAAAACACCGATCGAGTCAGCCATTGATGGTACCCAGCGAGTATTCTCCGGTGTCTTCGCTTCGTATCTAACATCGGCATTCCTGTTCGGCAGTTTGCTGATGATGAAAGGCGATATGGGACAGATACTGGGCGTGTTGCCGGTGGTTCTGCTCTCGGTATTAACTGTCAGCCTGATCGAAGCATTTTTAGTATTGCCGCACCATCTCATGCATTCACTGCAGCATGCGCATCATAAAGAACCGCCAGAACTGCGTAAAAAATTCGAGCAGAGATTTACCCGTCTACGTGATGTCGTCGGACGAATGGCAGACAAAGCTATCGATTTTCGTTATGTCACCGTCGGTGTCGCATTAGCGATGCTGGTTTTTTCGATCGGTCTGATAACGACAGGCACAGTAAAATTCAAAGCCTTCCCGGACCTCGAGGGCAATACGGTCGATGCCCGTATACTATTGCCCCAGGGTACACCGCTGGCAGAAACTGAAAGAGTCATCGGTAAGATATTAACCGCGCTGGACGAAACGGTTGCCACGCTTGCCGATAATGAATCAGAGTCACTGATAAAAAATATACAGGTAAATTATGGCGAACATGCAGACGCACCTGAAAACGGCACTCACCTGGCAACCATCAGTCTCGACCTGCTAAGCACAGAGATACGCAACACCAAGATGACAGAGCTAACCAGTCTGTGGCGAGAGAACAGCGGCGATCTGCCCAATGTGGTGAGTGTGCAGTTCAGAGAGGCAAAGATTGGTCCTGCCGGCCGTGCCATAGAAATCCGCTTAATCGGGAATAATCTTCAGGAACTCTCACAAGCTTCGTGGGAATTGCAGAACTGGTTACGTGGTTACGACGGTGTTTCCAATCTGCTCGATGATCTGCGACCGGGTAAACCTGAATATATCGTACAGTTAAAACACGGCGCACTTGCTGCGGGTGTCGATGCACGCAGCATCTCATCACAGCTTCGTGCGGCTTATCAGGGTATAAAGATAAGTGACATCTACCGCCAGCGTGAGCCCTACGAGATAATCGCAAAACTCGACAGTAAATCTCATGATGAATTGCACGACTTCGATTATTTCACGGTATTTTCCAAAACAGGTGTTCCCATCCCGTTAAGCAGTGTTGCTAATATTATCGAAAAACGCGGCTTTGCGCGCATCGGGCGTATCAATCATCAGCGAACGGTCACCATCTATGGTGATGTGGATGCCGAGATCGCAAACACCTCAGAAATTATTTCAGGCACTGAGAAAAACTTTCTGCACGATCTAGAACGACGTTATCCAGAGATAACTTTTAGTCTTAAGGGTGAAGTCGAAAAGGGCACGGAAACAAAAGTTTCGATCATAAGCGGATTCGTACTGGGTGCGTTGGGTGTGTTTTTATTGCTGAGTTTAATCTTCCGCAACTATCGCGAACCGGCGATCGTCATGCTGAATATCCCGCTGGCACTGATCGG
>JADFWE010000222.1 GCA_015222915.1 Pseudomonadota bacterium
CGCAAACAATTTATTCTTTTCTGCTGCGCGCTGTTGCTGCAGCTCGGTTTGCTCGCGTCATCGGTACACGCTGAGCAGCACCCGTTTCATGCGCAGAGTGATCTGTGTGCTTCATTCATTAATTTTAGTCAGCATGATATGTCGGTTGATGTTGCGCCGGTCAATATCGATTTCCACATATTTTCAGTTACCACTGTTATCGAAAAGGCAGAGACTGTTTCTACAGCAGCCGTTTTTGTTTACTCTTCACGAGCGCCCCCTGTCTCATAGTTAAAACATATTTTTCAGGCGGTGTGCCGCCTGGTCTAATTTTGTATTAGCGATGAGGATCTTATGAATAGAACAATTTATTTAGTGGCTGGCGGATTTTTTCTGCTGCCACAGTTAAGTCAGGCGGAAGCGATAAAGGCACCGCCTGCAACTCGGCCGCCATCAGAACAAGCGGTATCTCAGCAACAGCTTGATGATCTGCAGGCTGATTACGAACGCCGCCTGTCACGTATCGAAAAACGTCTCAAAGAGACGCAGAAAGCGACCCGTACTAAAAAGGCGAATACGTTTAATCCTGCCATCAGCCTGATCCTGAATGGAACATATGCTTCTTACAGTAACAACCCGGACGATTATTATCTGCCGGGTTTCGCTCTGGGCGAGGAAGCGGGTCTGGCGACCGAAGGTTTTTCACTGGACGAGTCGGAGATGACGCTGGGCGCCAGTGTCGACCAGTTGTTTTATGGTCAGGCGACGTTTGCGCTCGCCGATACTGCAGGCGAGACGAGTATCGAAACCGAAGAAGCGTATTTTGAAACGCTGGCCCTGCCACAGGGCCTGAAGCTGAAAGCAGGTCGTTTCTATTCTGCTATCGGATATATCAATGAAAAACATAAGCATGTCTGGGAATTCGGTGATGCACCGCTGGTGTATCGTGGCATGTTTGGTGACCAGCTGAAACAGGACGGGGCGCAGCTGTCCTGGTTATTGCCTACCGACACTTATTTTCTGGTCGGCGGTGAAGCGGGTAACGGTGTGCACTATCCATCTGCCGGTAGTCATGCCGGTATCGGTGACTGGTCGGCTTATATTAAAACCGGGGGTGATATCGGCCTCAGTCATAGCTGGCAGCTGGGTCTGTCTCACTGGCAGGCGGATGATGTCCAGGGACGTGAGAGCCAGGGTTTCGACAGTCCGTCTTTTGACGGCGACAGTCGTATCGATGGTGTCGATCTGGTGTACAAGTGGGCGCCGCAGGGAAATGCCCGGCAGCAGAATCTGAAAATACAGGCGGAGTATTTTCAGCGTAAAGAAGCCGGGCTGGTCACACTGAACGATACAGCGCAGAACAGTGAGTATGACGGTGATCAGGATGGCTGGTACGCGCAGGTGGTGTATCAGTTTATTCCGCAGTGGCGAGCCGGTCTGCGTTATGACCGCATGAGCAGTAATAATACAGGCAGTAATAACGCGGTACTGGAGCAGGCAGGTCTGCTGGAGAACGGACACACGCCGCAGCGTAGCAGTCTCATGCTGACATGGCGGCCCAGCGAATTCAGCCGGATCCGTGCGCAGTTTAATCGCGACGATTCGACGCCCGATACCGATAATCAGTTCTTCATCCAGTACACCATGGTTATGGGTGCTCATGGCGCCCATTCCTATTAATAGAGTTGCCCTTAAGCATCTGCAGCCGATACTTCTGGCTGAACACTTTCAGGAACCATCATGAAAAAAAATATTATTTCCATTCTCCTATTGTTATCTGTATCGCTGACTGCGTACCCCGTGTTCGCAGCGATAAACGTATTAAGCTGTGAGCCAGAATGGGCGGCACTGGTGAAAGAGCTGGGCGGTGAACTGGTCGATGTCAGCAGTGCCACCACCGGTGCGCAGGACCCGCATCATGTTCAGGCGCGCCCGAGTTTGATCAGCAAGGCGCGCAAGGCAGACCTGCTGGTATGTACCGGCGCTGAACTGGAGATCGGCTGGTTGCCGCTGCTGCAGCGTAAAACCAGTAACCCGGCCATACGGGACGGTGCCGATGGCTATTTTATGGCCAGTGATTTCGTCAGCATGCTGGGTGTTCCCAGCGTGCTGGATCGTAGTCAGGGTGATGTGCATGCGATGGGCAACCCGCATATACAGACCGATCCGAACAATATCACCGATGTGGCAGAAGCATTGAATGAGCGCCTGCAACTGATCGATCCTGAAAATGCAGATAGCTACCAGCAGCGCTATGAGGATTTTAGCCAGCGCTGGCAGCAGGCACTGAAACGCTGGAACCGGCAGGCGAAAAATCTGCAGGGCAAACATATCATCGTGCACCACAGGAGCTGGGTCTACATGAATGACTGGATCGGCCTGAAAGAAGTGGCTGCGCTGGAACCGAAACCGGGTGTGCCGCCGACGGCTGAACACCTGGCCGGTCTGCTGAAAAAGATGCAGCGAAAACCGGCAGACGCCATCATCTACGCGGCCTACCAGTCGTCGCGTTCGGCGCACTGGTTATCCGAGAAGACCGGCATCAAAGCCGTCAAGCTGCCATTTACGGTCGGTGGTAGTGAAGGCGTTGATAGCCTGTTCGACCTCTATGATGTGACCTTGAAGCAGCTCGAGCAGGCGATGAGATAGTGGAGATAAGTGGTTTCGAACTCAGTATCCTGGGGCCTGCCATGCTGGCTGGCTTACTGGTGCTCTCTACCCATGTGCCACTGGGGCGAGAAGTATTGCGACGTGGCATCATCTTTATCGATCTTGCTATCGCGCAGATCGCGGGCCTGGGTGTCATCGCTGCTTATGGTATGGGCTGGGAAGTCGGCGGCTGGCAGGTGCAGGTGGTGGCAGCCGGCAGTGCGGTCACCGGCGCAATCCTGCTGCACTGGCTGGAAAATAACTGGCATGAATCACTGGAAGCGCTGATCGGTGTGATCTTCATCCTGGCAGCCAGTACCGGTATCCTGTTACTGGCGAATAATCCACATGGCGGTGAGCACCTGCGTGAACTGTTGACCGGGCAGATATTATGGGTTGATATACATCACCTGATTCCCGTGGCGGTTATCTATTCAGTATTGCTGGCGCTGTGGTTCAGCCTGCGCAGCAGAGGTGGTTCATTGCTGTTCTATGTTATCTTTGCGCTCGCGGTGACGGCTTCGGTACAACTGGTCGGTGTCTACCTGGTATTTACCAGCCTGATTGTTCCGGCATTGGCGACACGGCATATCGGTTCACAGACAAAAGCGATTTTGCTGGCTTACCTGGTCGGTGCCTTCGGTTATCTCCTTGGCCTGCTGGTTTCAGCGATGACTGACCTGCCGAGTGGTGCGATAATCGTGTGGGCGCTTGTTGTGTCTGCCCTGCTTTTTAAACTGGTGAC
>JADFWE010000223.1 GCA_015222915.1 Pseudomonadota bacterium
AAAATGGTGGCCGAACCTGGAATTGAACCAGGGACACGCGGATTTTCAATCCGCTGCTCTACCAACTGAGCTATTCGGCCATTATTTGGTATGTTGATGATCTGGAACCCAACGCAGGTCTTGATGCGGTCCGGTTCAGAGGGTGCGTATTTAATCTGCTAGAGACCTCTGAGTCAAGTTACTTAGCCGCTTCAGGCTTATTTTATTTGAAATATCGAGGTTACCGGGGCTGCAAGCGCCAGCGTGGTGATGTCTTTATGCCATTGATAGCGATTTTCATCAGCAATCGTTAGTATTTTACCGTTACTTTCTGCTGTTATCTCGACCTCACAGGGAGTGATATCCAGGTGAAAATGGCTGAAAGTATGGCGAAACACCGCCAGATCGTTGTGGTTTTTCACTTTTAGCTGCCAGTTCTGCTCAACCGTCTCTTCGATAAATTGATCCATCGTCAGCTCGGGAAGGCTCCATAAACCGCCCCAGATGCCACTGGGCGGGCGTTTTTCCATTAGATATGCACCTTGTTCATTACGAATGATTAGCAATCGCTTCGCTTTGACGGGAAGGACTTTTTTCACTTTTCTTGTCGGTAGTTCGGCTACACGATCGGTCAGACGTGCCTGACAATCACTGCTTACCGGGCAGTGAACACATTTTGGCGACGAACGTTTGCACACGGTGGCACCGAGATCCATGATGGCCTGCGTGTAATCGGCGATATCGTCTGCCGGCGTGTATTTTTCCGCCCATTTCCACAGCTGCTTTCCGACAGCAGATTTGCCCGGCCAGCCTTCGATTGCATGGTGACGTGCCAGCACTCTTTTTACATTGCCATCGAGGATTGCGTGCCGCTGGCCCAGTGACTGCGCCAGAATTGCGCCTGCGGTCGATGGGCCGATACCCGGCAACGCCAGTACATCGTCATATCGTTCGGGAAACTGCCCGCCATGCTGCTGTACGATGATCTGTGCTGCTTTGTGCAGGTTACGGGCGCGACTGTAATACCCAAGACCCGCCCAATGCAATAACACATCATCCTGCGAGCTTCTGGCCAGGCTTTTTATATCGGGGAAACTTCTGGTGAACTTTTCAAAATACGGGATTACCGTCGCCACCTGCGTCTGCTGCAGCATGATCTCGGACAACCAGGTCCGGTAAGGGGAAACATCTTTCTGCCATGGCAGATCATGGCGGCCATGCTGGTGATACCAGGTGAGTAGACGTTGTGAGAATGGCATTAAGGTGAATGGTCTGTTTTATGTTTTAAGTAAAATGGTGGACACTGCCCACCCTACGAAACTATATTATTGCGCCAAAGCAGACCTTTCAAGCATTTCACCACAGAGGCACAGAGAACACAGAGTTCTGGTAATGTAAGGGCACCGCAGGCGCTGTTAACAACATAAAGGCTTTTCTCCGTGCCCTCTGTGCCTCTGTGGTGAAATATTTTTAAAGTTTTCGATGTCTGCTTGTGGCCGTAAGCCGACCTCTGTCGATTGATTAAAATAAACCCTTAAATTTATCTTTTAGTTTATCCTTCAACTTTTCTTCGGCGCGCTTTTGCTCGGCCTTTGCTTTCGCTCTGACTTCATCTTTCAGTCGTTTCTCTTCAGCTTTTGCCTTATCGCGTAAACGCTGTTGCTCGGCCCTGGCTTTTTCCTGCAGGCGCTTCTTCTCGGCATCCAGTTTTGCTTTGGCTTCATTCTTTAAAACATCAGTAGTCGATTTTTTCAGGCGATCAGTATCGATCTTGTATTCCAGAGCATCAAACGGTCCGTACACATGCACATAAAGAGGTTCATCAAGAATTTTCTCTACCACGGTTTTACTGCGTGCCATCTCTACCGATGTATTCATATCGACCGTATCCTTCATGATATCGACAAAGCCATCGGCTTTGACTTTCACCCTTTTTGAATCCATCAGAAAATCTTTGGTCCGGGCTTTACCGTCTGCGAGTTTGACCGTACTGCTGATAACGTCAAATACCGTCACCTCTCGCGGTTTGTAACTTCCCATTATGGCCTTCGACATGCCAAAGCCTTTACTGTCGACATATTTCGCAACCGATGAGCGCATGTAAAACTCAGGGTCAAAACCTTTTACCTGCGTCTGTTTCATATCCAGAATAATTTTTCCTTTGCTGGCTTTCTTCAGACGGTTCACGGTATCGCCGCTGGTTTTTATATCCATATCAAAGTTCACTGCACCTTCCATGGTCAATGGTTTATCACCCATCACACCGACCAGGAATGGATTGGCTACCGGGCCAACCTGGATCTGGTTCACATCCAGTTTTATCGCATACGCAGGAATGTCTTTCTTCACATTCAGCTGAACATCCGATGTCACCTG
>JADFWE010000224.1 GCA_015222915.1 Pseudomonadota bacterium
CGCCACTACAGCTACGCCCCTGCAAAAAGCGCAGGGGTTCCCATTGTTGCAGCACCGTTACCATGCCGCGAAAAAACTCACCCATGTAAAAGGCACATGGGCTCAGACAGTTTTCACGGAAGGCCCATGGCAGCGATACTGCATCAATGGCTTGCCTAAGGTGGGTTAAGGTCAAAAGCACAGTCAAAAACAAGGTCAATAACGGTGTTCGATCCAAATACCGTGTTTAATTATTAATGCTGTTTTGTATTTATGTCTTTTCTTTTTTTCTCTTTCTTTTTCGCTTTTGACTTTCCTCGCCTTAGCCAAGCCATCGAGAACAGCTAGGTAACATGGGTTTTCTGTGCCAGCTGTCTGAGCCCTCGTGTTTTTTGCGAGAGTGAGTTCTGGCGCAGCATGTTACCTAGCTGTTCTTGATGGGTACCCCGTGTTTTTTTACGGGGCGCCAGCGTAGCGACGGCCTTTTTCTGGTTACTCTTTTGTGGCTGATGACAAAAGAGTGACTCGCCGTCAGGGCGAAAGCGCACTTCAAATCAGTAAACGAAACCCAAATAAAATCAATTGACCATCGGTGCGAAAACCGCAATGCCTAAGTAAACAAAGATTCCCAATGAAACCGCATGGACACAAGAAAACGTATCTACCCTACACAACATATTAAAAAACCATTAAACACGTCATCAACCCCATCACAAAGTGACATAAAACCCCACTCTCAGTTATAATTCGCGCCTTCCAAAAATTCCTGAAAGGGCTGTATTATGACCAATGCAACACAGCGTCCTGTAAGACGCGCACTCATCAGTGTTTCTGATAAAGATGGCATCATCGAATTTGCTAAAGCACTGCATGAGCAGGGTGTAGAAATCCTCTCTACCGGCGGTACAGCCAAACTACTGATCGAGAACATGATCCCCTGTCTGGAAGTGTCCAAACATACCGGTTTTCCCGAGATCATGGATGGCCGTGTTAAAACACTGCATCCCAAGATCCATGGCGGAATCCTCGGTCGTCGCGGTATCGACGATGGCGTGATGAAAGACAATGACATCGCACCTATCGATCTGGTCGTGGTCAACCTCTACCCTTTCGAAGCCACAGTAGCCGATGAAAACTGCTCACTGGATGACGCCATCGAAAATATCGATATCGGTGGCCCTGCAATGGTCAGAGCAACCGCTAAAAATCATGCTTATGTATCGATCATCGTCGATCCGGTTGATTATCCGCGCGTACTGCAGGAATTGAGCAACAACGAAGGCATCGTCAGCGACGCGACCCGTTTCGATCTGGCAGTAAAAGCCTTTGAACACACCTCTAACTACGATGGCATGATCGCCAACTACCTGGGCAGGATCAGAGCGGACGGAACGAAAGATGAACTACCGCGCACTATTAACCTGCAGTTCAACAAGGTACAGGAGATGCGTTACGGTGAAAACCCGCATCAGAGTGCAGCTTTCTACACAGAGAAAAAACCTGCCGAAGCCTGTATCGCCACGGCTAGACAGTTACAGGGAAAAGAGCTTTCTTATAACAATATCGGTGATACCGATGCTGCCCTGGAATGCGTAAAACAATTTGACTTAAACGACGACGGGCCTGCCTGTGTCATCGTCAAACATGCCAACCCCTGTGGCGTAGCCGTCAGTAGCAGCATCATGGAAGCCTATGACGCTGCCTACAGCACCGATCCTGAATCCGCATTCGGCGGTATCATCGCTTTCAACAGTGAACTCGACGAGGCCACGGCGAAAGCCATCATCGACCGTCAGTTCGTCGAGGTGATCATCGCACCCTCTGTCAGCAAAGCGGCCAGCGCGGTGATTGCAGAGAAGAAAAATGTTCGCCTGCTGGAGTGTGGCCAATGGGGTGAAAGCAGCCAGCGCCTGGACTTCAAACGCGTTAACGGTGGCCTGCTGGTTCAGGATGCAGACCTGTTACTGGTCAATGATACAAAAGTCGTCAGCGGCCGCGCACCATCCGAGCAGGAGATGGCTGATCTGCTATTCAGCTGGAAGGTCGCAAAATTTGTTAAATCAAACGCTATCGTCTACGGCAGAAACAACATGACCATCGGTGTCGGCGCCGGTCAGATGAGCCGTATCAACAGTGCCCGTATCGCAGGCATCAAGGCAGAACATGCCGGCCTGGAAGTTCCCGGCTCAGTGATGGCTTCTGATGCATTCTTCCCCTTCCGTGATGGTATCGATGCCGCGCACGAAGCGGGTATCGTCGCCGTCATCCAGCCGGGTGGCTCGATGCGTGATGAAGAAGTCATCGCGGCGGCTGACGAGTACGGTATGGCGATGGTGTTTACCGGCATGCGGCATTTCCGCCATTAACAGCGGTGTTGAGGCAGTTTCAGCAGCCTCGACGGTCGAGACCTGTTCTAAATAAGATCTTGATATTTATAGATAATCGCTTATAAACCAAACAAAATATGTTATAAATAACTCATGGAAGAGAAGCGATTAGAAGAAAATCGGCAATTGCGTGAGCGCCTGGATAAGATGCTCCGTGAAGCCCGTCGCAATGAAAAAACCCAATCCTCTTTCGACGAATTTTCTCTTGCCGTAGTCGCCGCACAGGGTCCGCAGGAACTGTTTGAGCTGTTGCTTGAGAAACAGAAAAGATTTCGCATCGACGAGATTCGACTCTGCCTGGTCGACCGCTACCACGAGGTCGAGCGTCTGTTGACCGAAAACTATCAGAGCCGTTATGACGGTCTGAGTTTTATCGATACAGAAACCAGAGACCTGCTCATCGCCAATATCCCGGATACGCCCCTGCTCGGCAAACAGGTATTGTCGAAATACGGCTGGCTGATGAAAACCGAGAGCACACATGCCTACCAGTCTGCCGCACTGCTGCCGTTAAAACGCGGCAATGAGGTCATCGGCATACAGATGCTGCTCAGCAAAGATGCCAACCGCTACAACGGCGAAGACGGCACCACTTTCCTGCAGCGACTGGCGGCGATGATCGCCATTTCGATAGAGAACTGCATCAACCGTCAGCGCATACTGCAGATGGGTTACCAGGACGGTCTGACCAGCGCCTATAACCGGCGTTATTTTGACGAGAGACTGGAGCATGAGATCGATCGTTGCAAACGCAACAAGACCGATCTTGTCTGCCTGTTTATCGATGTCGACTTTTTCAAACTGATCAACGATGAACATGGCCACCAGATCGGTGACGCGGTACTGGTTCGACTGGTTACCATGATGAACGATCAGGTACGCTCAAGCGACATCGTGGCGCGTTACGGTGGTGAGGAGTTTGCTATCATATTACCGGACACGGGTATTCAGGTTGCCCATGAGATCGCTGAACGCATACGTAAACAGGTGGCAGATCAGAAACTCATCATCGACGACCACACCCTGACTACCACCGTCTCCATCGGCATGGCATCTCTCAGCCAGCTCAAGTATCAGAATGATCTACAGCGCAAGAATTTTAACCAGAAGCCAAACGACAAGCTCGGACAGCTATTACTCGGTAAAGCAGATGAGGCCCTGTATCAGGCCAAACAGACCGGCAGGAACCAGGTCGTTATCAAGAAGATGGCTAGCTGATCGCCTATAGACTTATCTGTAACATAACAGAATTTTTCTAAATCCTTCAGGCTGCTAACTTCCGCTTACGGCCAGAAAGAGACGTTGGCCGTCGTTCGTTATTCGTCGTTCGTTAAAAGCTAAAAACACGAAATGAACCA
>JADFWE010000225.1 GCA_015222915.1 Pseudomonadota bacterium
CGTTCGACGCCTGGCCGCTTGCCGTTCGGAAGTCCAAAAAACTCGTGCCAGTCTTCGATAGCCGAATCAAATATACCGCCACCCTGATGGATGATGGGGACATCGAATTTTAAATTCCAGTCCTCATTTAAACCGTATTGATAGGACAGGTTAAAACGGTAGGACTCGTAATCGAGTCGAATATCTTCACGGGCACTGGACTCGATGTTTAACGTGTTGGTGATGATCAGGCTGCTCGACCACAGACCCTGTGATCTTTTATTGAGAGAAGCATTGGTCGGCAGCGGCTGACCATGGATCAGGTTCAAAAGATTCTGATCGCGAGTTTCGAAGGGGTTGTAGTCTATTCTGTCCGATGTATCGGCAAACAGTGTTGCTGGTAGCGTTAATGGCAGAATCGTTGCGGCAATAAATATTCGCAGAAATAAAAAAACGCCAACAGCATCTCTGCGGTTGGCGTTTTTCAACTGACTGAAAAAACAGATCAGAATTTTAATTCAAGCGTTTAAAGATTGAATTATTTCAGGCCTGCATAATAAGCAGCCAGATTAGCAACATCGGCATCGGTCAAAGGCGCAGCCATGCCAGTCATCATCGGGTCTTTACGTGCGCCGCTTTTGAAGTCTTTAAGCTGTTTAGCAAGATAAGCTTCTTTCTGGCCAGCCAGGTTAGGGAAGTTTGGCGCAGCACTGACACCAGTAGCACCGTGACAACCAACGCAGGTACCGGCTTTGGCTTTTCCGGCGGCAGCATCACCAGCAAAAGCAACGTTAGCGCTAGCGGCAAGAGTTAAAGCAGATACAACAGCTAAAATTTGACGTTTCATAGGTTTCTCCTAAGTTTGTTGTTACTGTAAATGTTGCCTCGCATTTTATCCGGATACATTTACGATATATAAAATATTTATTAAATCAATCGCTTAGCGCGAAAAGCGACGGCGACTATCTCTATTGGTGGGGAATATTACCTTAAAAAACGCTAATATTCCATATTCCTTATGTTCAGCCTCGATGTCGCCTGCAATGGTTATACCTGCGTGTTAGATATAACGGCCGGCACTGGCGACGATGATAACGCTCATCCCGATCAGGATGTTAAGACCGACCAGCTTACGTATCCTGTTCAGTTGTGCCCCCGCTAACGGGTAATCCTGAACGATAACGGCATGTTTCAGCTGGCGGTACGGGCTAAAGAAGACATACATGTAGACAAATACCATGATCCAGCCGGCACCGTGCATGATGTGGATATGATTACCAGCACCGGCGAAACCGCCGAAGTAATTGAACAGCATCCAGTAACCGGTGATAAGGATCAGCGCGATACTGCCCCATACCAGTACGAAGAACCGGCGGAATACCTGTACCCAAAGCTCCAGGCGTAAAGGTGGTTCCAGAACCTGAACTGCTGCCGGGCGCAGAGAATTATGGGCAAAGATCATGCCGCCAACCCAGATGACGGCAGACAGCAGGTGGATGGCGATACTGTAGGACATGGTGTTATCTCAATTATTAAAAATAAAGAAAGCATGATAATAGCGTGTCCGGTAGTTCGTCAATGCAACATTGACAGGGCGGTGCGTCTATAAAGGGGTATGTTGAATCACACTGGTGGAGTCGTTCGCCTCGATAGGGTAAAATGCGCGACCTTAATTTTATAGACGGTAACCCCGAGAGGATCCGACCATGTCAGATTTTAAAATAGCACCATCAATACTTTCCGCAGATTTTGCGATGTTAGGACCAGAAGTAGACAACGTCCTCGCATCCGGCGCCGATATCGTGCATTTCGATGTGATGGATAACCATTACGTACCGAACCTGACTATCGGGCCACTGGTCTGTGAAGCGCTGCGTAACCACGGTGTTACCGCTGATATCGATGTGCATCTGATGGTGAAACCTGTCGATCGCATCATCCCTGATTTTGCAAAAGCCGGTGCGACATATATTACATTTCACCCGGAAGCCAGTGAACATCTCGATCGCAGTCTGCAGCTGATCCGTGAGTCCGGCTGTAAATCAGGCCTGGTATTCAACCCTGCGACGCCGCTGAGCTATCTTGAATATGTGATGGATAAAGTCGACATGATCCTGCTGATGTCGGTCAACCCAGGTTTTGGTGGTCAGTCATTTATTCCTTCGACACTGGGTAAACTGCGCGAAGCGCGCAAGATGATCGATGACTCAGGTCTGGATATCCGTCTCGAAGTGGATGGCGGCGTTAAAGTCGACAATATCTGTGAGATCGCACAGGCAGGTGCAGATACATTCGTCGCAGGTTCTGCCATCTTCGGCGCTAAAGGCGAAGGCGATGCAAATGACTATGATACGGTCGTTGCTGCTATGCGTGCGGAGCTGGCAAAAGCGTAAAAGCTTTTTTACCACAGAGGCACAGAGGACGCAGAGTTGTATTTTGTTAACAGCACCTGCGGTGCTTTTAACAGATAGAAAGTTTCTCTCTGTGTCCTCTGTGGTGAATAATTCTTTCTGAAAAATATTTGGTTGAACTTATGTTAAAACGTCCTGAGATGGTATTGATCGATGTCGATGGCACACTGGTAGACAGTGTTCCCGATCTGGCATTCTGTGTAGACGAGATGCTGAAGCAGCTCGATATGCCAACCCGTGGTGAAGCCGCTGTGCGTCACTGGGTCGGTAACGGTGTTGAGCGTCTGGTCAAACGTGGATTGATCAATGAATTGAACGGTGAGCCGGATGAGGCTCTGTATGCCAAAGCTCTGCCGATATTTCGCGAGTTATATGCCGAGAACACCTCGGTTCGCAGCTGCCTGTATGATGGCGTACCGGAAGCGATGGAGTTTCTGAAAAGCACGGGCGTAAAGATCGGCTGTGTCACCAATAAGGCCAGTGAGTTTACCCTGCCTATCTTGAAAGACCTGGGTATCAGTGACTATTTTGAAACCGTTCTGTGCGGTGATATGGTCGAGCGTAAGAAGCCCGATCCGATGCCGTTGCTCATGTCAGCAGAAAAACTCGGCGTCTCCCCGCAGGCATCGATGATGCTGGGTGACTCAATGAGCGATGTGAAAGCTGCCAGGGCAGCTGAGTTTTCGATCATCTGTATGTCGTACGGTTACAATCATGGCGAAGATATCCGTGATTACGATCCTGATGCGGTGGTGGACTCCATGGAAGAGATCAAGAATATCATCGACTGGTAGATAAAAAAGTCGTCAGTCATCGGTCATTTGTCTCTGCTCAAAGGACAAACGACTTCTTTTTTAAGTCTACATGCTCTAATATCAGGCCATGAATCAATTTTCCAGACAAGCCGAGGCGAATAAACACTGGCGATGGTAAAGCGCAATGCTTGCCCTATCGTGTGATGCCATCACTGGATGGCAGTGTCGTCTTAAAGAATATGTCTGGAAAAAATAATGTCTGCTGAAACATCATCAAAAACAGAAAGTCTGAAATCTAAACTGTCCACAATCGAAAAGCAGGGTTACAACCGTGTGCCGCTGGTACGTGAAGTACTGGCTGATCTCGATACCCCGTTGAGCACCTATCTGAAGCTGGCTAATGCGCCATACAGCTATCTGTTTGAATCGGTACATGGCGGTGAGAAATGGGGTCGTTATTCCATCATCGGCCTGCCATGCAGCAAAGTGATCAAAGTTTCCGGCTATGAGATATCTGAATATGAGGATGATCAGTTAGTACATACGCAGACGATAGAAGACCCGTTGCAGTGGATCACCGATTATCAGGCGCAGTTCAAGGTATACGATGACGCTCAGGATGATAGTGGACGACCGCGTTTTACCGGCGGACTGGTCGGTTATTTCGGTTACGAGACCATCGCTTATATCGAGAAGAGACTGGCCAGGAATGCCAAGCCCGACCCGTTAAAGACACCGGATATCCTGTTGATGGTGTCGGAAGAAGTGGTGGTATTCGATAACCTGTCCGGCAAGTTATACATCATCGTGCATGTCGATCCGGCGGCTGAAGATGCTGTAGAAAAAGGTGAGGCCCGCTTGCAGCAGATCGCAAATGATCTGGACAATAAACTGCCGGCAAAGAGCCAGCATGAAGCGCAGACGGTTAACGAAGAAGACTTCGTCTCCGGTTTTACCGAAGATGGCTATAAGGTAGCCGTAGACAAAGCACGACAGTATATCGTCGATGGCGACATCATGCAGGTGGTGCTGTCACAACGCCTGACCATCCCGTTCAATGCGCCGCCGCTGGATCTTTACCGCGCCCTGCGCAGCCTGAATCCTTCTCCCTACATGTATTATCTCGATCTGGGTGATCATCATATCGTCGGTTCATCACCGGAGATACTGGTTCGGCTGGAAGATGATCAGGTTACCGTGCGGCCTATCGCCGGTACCCGGCCACGCGGCGAGAACGAGGCGGAAGATATCGCACTGGAAAAAGAATTACTGGCCGACCCGAAAGAACTGGCCGAACATCTCATGCTGATCGATCTCGGCCGCAACGATGCCGGACGGGTAAGCAAGATATCCAGCGTGAAGCTGACCGACAAGATGGTGGTCGAGCGTTATTCGCATGTCATGCATATCGTATCGAATGTCACCGGTGATCTGAAAGACGGTCTGAATGCCATGGATGTTCTACGCGCCACATTCCCGGCAGGCACGGTCAGCGGCGCGCCGAAGATCCGGGCGATGGAGATCATCGATGAGCTGGAACCGGTGAAACGCGGCATCTATTCCGGTGCGGTAGGTTATCTTTCGTGGAACGGCAATATGGATACGGCCATCGCTATACGTACGGCGGTGATAAAAGACAAACATCTGTCTATACAGGCGGGTGCCGGTATCGTTTATGACTCGGTGCCGGAAAATGAATGGGCAGAGACAATGAACAAGGCACGGGCGATATTCCGTGCGGTTTCACTGGCAGAAGCCGGTCTTGACTCTGTCGGCTAAACGTCAGCAGGCATGGATCGGGGTAGCACATGATTAAATTTCCTGTGCTGAGATATTTCGTCTTCATATTTCTGCTCTGTGGTTTTTCTGCACAGGCAGTTGCCAGGGTCACCGCTGATCAGCTTGCCGTCGTGGTGAATACGGCCGATAAAAACAGCCGGTTGATCGCGCAGTATTACCGGGAAAAGCGCGGTATCCCGGAGCAGAATATTATCGAGGTCAGGTTCCCGGCAAGCGGCAATGCGCTGAGTGAAAAAGATTTTAACCGGGTCTACCGACAGGTAGAGAAGCAGGCGCCGGATACCGTGCAGTATTATGCGTTGGCCTGGAGTAAGCCGTTCAAGGTGGGTTGTATGTCGATCACCTCCGCCTTTGCTTTTGGTTTTGATAAACGTTTCTGTGCAAAAGGCTGTAAGGCAACACGCCGCAGCGCGTATTATAATTCTGACAGCGAAAAGCCAAAGGATGAATTGAAGGTGGTGCCGACGATGATGCTGGCCGGTAGTTCTCTGCAGCAGATATATGCGATGATAGATCGCGGTGTGGCCGCAGATTTTACTCAACCGGAAGCAACGGCATATCTGATGAATACGTCTGACAAAGCCAGAAACGTTCGCTCCCGGCGGTATCCGGTTATCCAGCAGTTGCTGTCTGAAAACATCAATATCGATCAGGTCGATGGCGATGTTTTGAAAGGCAGAAAGGATGTGATGTTTTATTTTACCGGGCTGACAAAAGTGAAAGCGATTGAAAGTAATCGCTATCTACCCGGTGCCATTGCCGATCACCTTACATCCAGCGGTGGTAACCTGTTCGGTTTTCGGCAGATGAGTATCCTGCGCTGGCTGGATGCAGGCGTTACCGCCAGTTATGGTACGGTGGTCGAGCCTTGTGCGTTTACCCAGAAGTTTCCTAATCCGGGTATCGTAATCGAGCGTTATACCGAGGGCGAGTCACTGATTCAGGCCTACTGGAAGAGCGTTGCCTGGCCGGGACAGGGTGTATTCGTCGGCGAGCCGATGGCGTCGCCATATGCGACGAAGCAATAACTTAAAATATATGACTTAAAACCTATAACTCAATAGCTATGTTATTAATGATAGATAATTACGACTCATTCACCTATAACCTGGTGCAATACCTGGGTGAACTAGGTGCGGATGTCGAAGTGTACCGCAATGATGAGATCACCATCGATGAGATCAGGAAAAAAAATCCGCAGCGCCTGATGATCTCACCGGGGCCGTGTACTCCGGATGAGGCCGGTATCTCGATGCAGGCGATAGAAACCTTTGCCGGTGAAATCCCGATCCTGGGCGTCTGTCTCGGGCATCAGAGCATCGGGCAGGTCTTCGGCGGCAAGATCGTTCACGCCAAAGAGATCATGCACGGCAAGACATCGCGCATCTATCATAAAAGCGGCCATGTTTTCACTGGTCTAAGCAATCCCTATACCGCGACACGTTATCATTCCCTGGTCATCGAAAGGGAATCTTTACCTGACTGCCTGGAGATTACCGCGTGGACGGAGACCGAACACGGCGAGATCGATGAGATTATGGGTGTGCGTCATAAGACGCTGGATGTAGAGGGTGTGCAGTTTCATCCGGAATCAATCTTGACCGAACACGGCCACGACCTGTTAAATAATTTTTTGAAATGAC
>JADFWE010000226.1 GCA_015222915.1 Pseudomonadota bacterium
ACATGTCGACACTGGATCTGTTCAAGCGGATCATCGGGCCGACAACGACATCCATCGCACGTAAAAAGTCACGCCTGATCTTCGCCGAATTTGATGTCGATCTGGATGTTACGAAGAATCCGCATCCGGGGAAATATCTTCCGGGTTACCGACTCGATGATGTCGAACTGGAGATAATCAATCATGCTGCTGTTTTTTCGAGAGAGAAGCTTGATATAGGTACCCGGCTTTTCATAGAGAATCTGCCGGTTGATGAACGCTATGAGACCATCGTCGATCTGGGTTGTGGTAACGGTATCCTCGGTCTGATGGCAGCGATAAAAAACCCGTCAGCGAAGATGATATTCTGTGATGAATCCTACATGGCCGTAGAGTCCTCTATCGATAATTTTTCAGCTGTTTTCGGTGAGACGCGCGAGGCGGAATTCCTGCAGACGGATTGTCTGTTCGGTGTTGAGGATGGCAGTGTTTCACTGGTCTTATGCAATCCGCCATTTCATCAGAATAATGCCATCAATGATGATGTGGCGTGGCAGATGTTTACCGAATCCAAAGCTGCGCTGCAAGATAAAGGTGAGCTGTGGGTGATCGGTAACCGCCACCTGGGGTATCATGCCAAGCTGAAACATCTATTCGGATCCTGTGATGTTATCGCCAGCAATAAAAAATTCACCCTGTTGCGGGCGATCAAAAATGCTGCCGTACACGTTGCCGTAAAAGAGAAATCAGTAAAAGCTTCTTAGCACCTTCTGTATGCAGCACTCACGAGAAGGCCTGTTAGCCGTTCATGCAGCGGTTCTGATCTTTGGCTTTACCGCCTTGTTCTCCAAGTTGATAGCACTGCCAGCGCTGGATATCAATTTTTATCGAAGCGTGTTTGCGTTTTTCGCCATCGTTCTCTTTGTCGCTTATAAGAAACAGTCATATCTGTTAAAGCGCAGGCAGGATTATCTGATGGCAGGCCTGCTGGGTGTGTTACTGGCTGCACACTGGGTGAGTTATTTTTATGCCATGCAGGTATCTTCGGTGGCTGTCGGGGTCATCGCTTTATACACCTATCCGGTGATCACGGTATTTCTGGAACCGCTGTTTCACGGTGAAAAACCGCATATCGTCGATATCGTTAGTTCGTTTGCCGTGCTGTTCGGTATCTATCTCATCGTGCCCGAATTTTCACTGGATAATGATATGACCATCGGCATCATCGCTGGCGTGTTCTCGGCGTTTATGATGTCTTTGCGCAACATCATGCAGCGGCGCTATTTTTCTGCCTATCCTGCAAGCCAGGCACTGTTATATCAGACCTTGATCGTTGCCCTGGTCCTGTTGCTGTTTGTCGAAAATGAAGTAGCCATGGTAACAGAGGGTCAATGGTGGCAGTTGCTCGTGTTAGGTATCTTTTTTACCGCTTTGCCGCACACGCTGTTCGCGCATGGTCTGATCCATCTGAAGGCAAAAACCGCAAGCCTGATCGCATGCGTACAGGTGATCTATGCCAGTCTGTTTGCAGCCTTGTTATTGTCAGAAATACCGGGCTTGAATGTGATATTTGGCGGCTTTATCGTCATTGCCGTGGCGATGATCGAAACGATGCCGGTGGCCGTGCGTGATCGCCTGTTCTTTCTCGTCCGAGCACGTTCAGGTTTTCGGTGACGATATAGATGAGGTCCGGGCGGATGAAATGGAGTTTGTCCTTGCTTTAATGGTATTATCTGGACAGGTTTCAATAAAGCATAAACATATATATCTATAATCGATAAAGGTAAACATGGATACTAGAACAGTTATCTTGAGCACGGTATTGTCTGTTTCAAGCATAGTAAGCACAACGGTTGCAGCTGACGCTTATCTGGGTGCCAGTGTCGGTACGGGGCAATATAAAGTCGATCTTAGCGGTGTCCCCGGTGAAAGTGGTGAGTTCGAAGATAACGGTACCGCGACAAAGGTTTACGGCGGTTATAACTTTAATCAATATCTCGCTGCTGAGGCTTCTTATTATAACTTCGCAGAAGCAAGTATTGGTGCTTTTGAGACAGCACCGGGCGGCCCGGTCGTGACGGGTGCAGCCGTCAGTATGAAAGGTCTGGGTGCCTATGCAGTCGGTATGTACCCGGTAAACAAGAGGCTTAACTTGATAGCAAAATTAGGTGTTTTAAGCTGGGATGCTGATATCAGTGCAAACGGAAAATCTGCCACCAATTCGGGTACTGATGCCGCCTACGGTCTTGCCGCATCATATGCATTTACCAAAGAGCTGCTGGGTGTCGCTGAGTGGGAATCTTTCGAATCAGATAATCCTGAACTGGCGATGTTTTCTCTGGGCTTTCGTTTCGTCTTCAAATAGTCTTGATCAGAGGTTTCCTGGCTTAGCTGTCGTGATCTAGCGATGGCAGGGCCGGTGACTTTTCCTTGCCACTCGCCACCACGTATCAGCGGGTCATAGCTTTGCCATCTCCCTGATGATCTGATAACTGGCGATGCTCGCTGCCGAGATGACGTTCATCGATGAGTTGTGACCAAACATCTTTATGTGCACGGTTATGTCTGATAATGATAATAAGCTCTCGTTTACCCCGGTATTCTCTGAGCCGAGTATCAGGCA
>JADFWE010000029.1 GCA_015222915.1 Pseudomonadota bacterium
GCTTTAATCAGATACAGAAATCGCAGATACAGAAATCGATATGGGAACGGGCTGATAGTGTTTTTCATGATCGCGACTCAAATTCTGGTGATGCTTTATTAGTTGTATAAACCAGGAACACACAGGTTATGAGTCTTGAGATCATTGCTGCGGAATCTCTGGGTGTACGCGGTCTTTGTTGTCTGGTAACGCTTCAGGATCGGCGCATTGTCATCGATCCGGGCGTGTCCCTTGGTTATATACGTCACGGCCTGCTTCCTCATCCGTTGCAGATAGCAGAGGGGTGCAGGGTACGCGAGAAGATATTACACTCACTTAATAACGCTACCGATGTGGTGCTCAGTCATTTTCACGGTGATCATGTGCCACTGCTTGAGGCGAACCCCTATCAACTGTCTATCCGGTCGCTGCCATCCCGGTTTCGGGAACTACGCTGTTGGAGTAAATCGGATGTTGGTCTTTCTTCCACGATGAGTAAACGTTTCCGTGACCTGGCGGACCTGTTGGGACCAAACCTGCAGATTGCAGAAGGGTGTTCTGATGGGCCTCTGTCATTTTCCCGAGCTGTACCCCATGGTGTATTAAACAGTAGCCTTGGCACCTTGATGATGACACGGATTGAAATGGATGACGGAGCGTTCGTACATGCCTCTGACATTCAACTGCTTGATGATCCAACTGTGGACCAGGTGATCGACTGGCAGCCAGATATTGTGCTAGCTGCTGGGCCGCCACTTTATCTCGATCGGCTCAGCAAGATCGAGCGCGAATGTGCCTGGCACAATGCGTTGCGACTGGCATCAAACATTGATGTGGTAATCCTTGATCATCACTTGATGCGCAGTGTTGAGGGTGTTGTATGGCTGGATAAGCTATCTGCGGCCGTGGGTAAGAAAGTGTATTGCGCCGCAGACTTTATGGGTAAACCCAGGCAGCTACTCGAAGCAAAGAGGGCACAGTTATATAATAGAATGCCCGTTCCAGACGACTGGCACGATGATTATGCCAAAGGTCTGGTAGACGCTGACGAGTATTCAGACGTTATAGAGTACTCATCAACCTTTCCCTTATTTACGAAATCTTGAGGCGGAAACCATGTTAGAACGCGACTTGAAAAAGGAGATAAATCAAATAAATGGTGCGCTGGAAATGCTGGGATTGTTGCGGCAGCGGCTGGAGTTGCAACTGGACGAGGTGGCCGATGAAACCGGACAGGAAGCTCTGGACGAAACACTGAGTTATGTTGTCGCTCTACGGACAGAATATCTGCGCCGCCAGCAAGCGTTGCATCCGCACCACAAAACCTGTCTGTTTTATCTGACCGATGAGGGCGTCCTGCCAATCCCCCATGATTGTTACGTTCCACTTGTTGAGGGTAAATCGGTTGCCTGTGAATTTTTCAACCAGACGTTTCGACTGGCTGACTGGTATGTCCTCATGGAAAAAGAAGTGCCGAAACGGGTTGTGAACGAAACCTATAGCTGGTTAGTCTTTGATCAGCATGGGCGACTGGATTTGCAGGCCGCTCATGCCATTGAGGCGTCACCTTTGCCTACTGAAGCAGAAAGAGAAAGAATCAGGCAGCAGTTATTTGATCTTGATATATGAGAATATAGAGTGGTGATGAGAATGCGGTGATGCTGGCACAGACAGTCGCGTTTACCGGGATTATTGTCCTGGAAAAAATGAATGTCTTTAACTTCCGTGCCTTGCGCGAACCATTGTCAGTGGTCGGATTCTTTAGCAATCCATGGGTGCTGGCAGCATGGACATTCACCATCGGTTTGCAGTTGCGCCGTATATATTCCTGTCCTGCAGGA
>JADFWE010000227.1 GCA_015222915.1 Pseudomonadota bacterium
AATGGTGGGTGCTGAGGGAGTCGAACCCCCGACATTCGCCTTGTAAGGGCGACGCTCTACCAGCTGAGCTAAGCACCCTTGCTTTAGCGTACCCCTGGAAGGCGCGCTAGTTTACTGCATCTTTTAACGCTTTACCAGGCTTAAATGCAGGAACTTTTGCAGCCGCGATTTGAATTTCTGCACCAGTCTGTGGGTTACGTCCAGTTCTTGCTGCACGGTCACGTACGAGGAATGTACCGAAACCAACAACACCAACCTGCTCGCCTTTTGCAAGAGTATCTGTGATTGTGCCAAGTACTGCATCTACTGCACGAGCTGCGTCTGCTTTTGTAATACCTGCTGATTCTGCAACAGCATCTGTAAGTTCTGTTTTATTCATTGATATTTCCCATAATTAGGTGATTTAGAAAGAAAATTTTTATAGAAGTTATTATTCTAATTTTAATATTAAATCTAAGCACGTTACGATGACCGCGCATCGCGGTATAGCCAAAGTTTTTGCTAAGCGGATTTATACAGTGAGTTACATAGCGTGTCAATGTCAAACTGACAAAAACACTGCTATTTTAACCTTAAAAGACCATTTCAGTATAGAAAGAGCATGCAAGATATTGATGTGCATAGCTAATTCAAATAATGCGCGGTCACACTGAATTTTAACAGCCTGCCCCTGATTTGCCAATTCGATTTAACAATCCTTTTCGGTTAATAAATATATCTGACAGGATTCATCAGGCAAATAAAAAAGCAGATATGCCAGTCAGCATATCTGCTTTTATTATGTATTTAAAACATGTAGTACATAATAAAATTATTAAGTACTGCTTAAGCTGTTAGTTTAATGTCTTAACACACCTTCTGTTTTTTTACTTTTGGTCGTCCTTGCTTTTTTGGTTACAGGCGCTGCTCCTGTCGGTGCAGTTTTCAACGGCTCTGGCATTTCCACCAGTGCTAGCTCGAGCACCTCATCGATCCAGCGCACCGGTTTCACATCCAGTTTACTCAAGATGTTTTTTGGAATCTCGACCAGGTCTTTTTCATTCTCATGCGGAATCAAAACCGTTTTTATACCTGCGCGATGTGCAGCCAGTAACTTCTCTTTCAGACCGCCAATAGGCAGAACTTCACCACGTAAAGTAATCTCACCTGTCATCGCTACATTTGCTTTCACAGGCTTTTTAGTGATCGATGAAGCCAGTGCGGTACACATACCAACACCTGCGCTCGGGCCGTCTTTTGGTGTCGCGCCTTCGGGCACGTGCACATGGATATCGATCTTTTCCTGGAAGTCAGGTTTCAGACCCAGCGCCGCCGCGCGGCTGCGGATAACGGTCATGGCAGCCTGAATCGACTCCTGCATGACATCACCCAACTGCCCGGTATATGAGAATTTGCCTTTACCTGCCATGACAGCAGACTCGATTGTCAGCAATTCACCGCCGACCTCGGTCCATGCCAGACCATTCACCTGCCCGATCTGGTTATTGTCTTCTGCGACGCCATAGCGGAAACGTCTAACGCCCAGATATTTCTCCAGGGTTTTCGGCGTGACCTTGGTAACTGCACCCGAACCTTTCTTGTCGAGCACGACTTCTTTCACAACTTTTCTGCAGATCTTGGCAATCTCACGTTCGATGCTGCGCACCCCTGCTTCACGCGTGTAATAACGAACCACGTCACGCAATGCTGCATCACTTAGCTGCAACTCATCGTCATTAAGACCATTATTTTTCTTCTGTTTAGGTAACAGATAGTTCTTAGCAATCTCGACCTTTTCATCTTCGGTATAACCGGGAATACGGATGACCTCCATGCGGTCGAGTAACGGACCCGGGATATTCATGCTGTTGGCCGTCGCGACAAACATCGTGTCCGACAGATCAAAATCGACTTCCAGATAGTGATCGGAAAAAGTATGGTTCTGTTCCGGATCCAGCACTTCTAATAATGCCGAGGCCGGGTCACCACGAAAATCAGCCGCCATCTTATCGATCTCATCGAGCAGGAATAACGGGTTACGGGTACCCACTTTACTCAGATTCTGAATGATCTTACCCGGCAGCGAACCGATGTAAGTCCGGCGATGGCCGCGGATCTCAGATTCATCACGTACACCACCGAGGGCCATACGGGTGTATTTACGGTTAGTCGCCCTGGCGATCGATCTCCCCAGAGAAGTCTTACCGACACCCGGTGGTCCGACCAGACACAGGATAGGACCTTTTAATTTTTTAACACGCTGCTGCACCGCAAGATATTCGAGGATACGTTCTTTAACCTTGTCCAGACCATAGTGGTCATCGTTCAACACTTCCTCAGCTTTCGCCAGGTTGTGACGGATCTTGGATTTTTTCTTCCACGGACAATCGACCAGCCAGTCGATGTAGTTACGTACGACGGTCGCTTCTGCTGACATCGGCGACATCATCTTCAACTTGTTCAATTCACCGTCGGCTTTTTTCCGGGCCTCTTTGCTCATGCCGGATTTTTCGATCTTCTGCTCCAGCTCTTCGATCTCGTTCGGCGTATCTTCCATATCGCCCAGCTCTTTCTGAATCGCTTTCATCTGTTCGTTCAGATAATACTCGCGCTGACTCTTCTCCATCTGCTGTTTGACACGACCACGGATACGCTTCTCGATCTGCAGCATATCGATTTCGCCATCGATAAGTTTCATGATGTATTCGAGACGATCCTGAACATTCGAGATCTCCAGAATTTTCTGTTTCTCTTCCAGCTTCAGCGACATGTGAGCAGCGATAGTATCGGAGAGACGTGACGGCTCATCGATACCTGCCAGTGAAGTCAGGATCTCGGCCGGTACTTTCTTGTTGAGCTTCACGTATTGATCGAACACGCTCAGTGTCGAACGGGAGATGATCTCCAGTTCCTGATCGTCTTTGGCAATCTCATCAGACAGCAGGTCGTAACCAGCAACATAGAAGTCGCCGCTTTCTTTCATGCCTTCGATACGGGCACGCTGAGAACCTTCGACCAGTACTTTGATGGTACCGTCTGGTAATTTCAATAGTTGCAGGATGGTCGCAAGGGTTCCGATCTGATGAACATCATCGATTGCTGGATCATCGATATCAGCGCTTTTCTGGGCCACCAGCAAGATCTGCTTGTTGGCCTGCATCGCTGCATCGAGTGCCTGTATGGATTTTTCACGACCGACGAAGAGAGGGATGACCATGTGTGGGTAAACCACCACATCGCGCAAGGGTAAAACGGGAACTTCTGATGATTGCGACGCGATAACGTCCTGATTAACATCCTGGTCTTTTGTGCTAGCCATGGCTACCTCTACTTTATAATTGTTATAACTAAGTGTAGACAAACACAACGGTTTTCAAGTGTCTGAGAAAGAAAAAAAACGACTTTCTCATAAACCCTTGTTTTACTGACTTTTGTATTTCTGTTATTTATTTTCCCTATTAACCTTTCTCGCTTACTTTTCCTGGCTCATCTTTTTCGGTTCACCACCTTCGTAGACCAGGTAAGGCTGATTACTGCCCTCGACAACCGCTTCATCGATAACCACTTTTGACACTCCGTCCAGTGACGGTAATTCATACATGGTATCGAGAAGGATGTTCTCGAGTATGGTACGCAGACCACGTGCCCCGGTCTTGCGTTCCATGGCTTTTTTCGCGATGGCATGCAGCGCTTCTTCCCGCAGTTCGAGTTCGCTGCCTTCCATCTCGATCATCTTGCCATACTGTTTGCTCAGGGCATTTTTAGGCTGCGTCAGGATGGTAACCAGAGCATCTTCATCCAGCTCTTCGAGTGTTGCTACCACGGGCAGACGACCGACGAATTCCGGGATCAGACCGTATGAAATCAGATCATCCGCTTCCAGTTCGTCGATGACTTCATGCGCCTTGCGCTCTTCATCTTTCGTTCTGACTTCAGCGCCAAAACCGATGCCGCCTTTCTCGGAACGGTTACGGATAACCTTGTCCAACCCGGCAAATGCACCGCCACAGATGAACAGGATATTACCGGTATCCACCTGTAAAAATTCCTGCTGAGGATGTTTGCGCCCACCCTGCGGTGGCACCGATGCGACGGTACCTTCGATCAGTTTTAACAATGCCTGCTGTACGCCTTCACCGGAAACATCGCGGGTGATCGACGGATTATCAGACTTACGTGATATCTTGTCGATCTCATCGATGTAAACGATGCCGGTCTGCGCCTTGTCGACATCATAGTCACACTTCTGCAGTAATTTCTGGATGATATTCTCGACGTCTTCACCGACATATCCGGCTTCTGTCAGCGTAGTCGCATCGGCGATGGTAAAAGGCACATCCAGCAGGCGGGCCAGTGTTTCGGCAAGCAGGGTTTTACCTGAGCCGGTTGGTCCGATCATCAAAATATTGCTTTTTGATAGCTCGATATCGTCTTTTTTATGCTTAACTTCGAGACGTTTGTAGTGGTTATACACGGCTACAGACAGAATTTTTTTAGCCCGTACCTGCCCGATGACATAATCATCGAGTATCGCATTGATCTCTTTAGGGGT
>JADFWE010000228.1 GCA_015222915.1 Pseudomonadota bacterium
TAGTATGAGAGAGGCGAGTTTAAAGTAATGGATCTATCGATCGCTCTTATATTTTATTTTGTTACACGGCCTGTATCTGGTCGGGCCGTTGGTCGTGATTGCGATGCAGTCCGGATCAAAAGCATTTCTTGAATATGCAGACTATGATTAAGAAGGCAAATGACTCTATCGATAGAGAAATAAATCTCATGGATCGGAGTATTCAGGGCTACCAGGACACTTAAAGAGTAGGCATACATGACTTATCTGAAAAAACACTGGCGCGGTGAACTGTCGCTGGCAAAATCATTCTGGCTGAATATGTTCGTGCTCAACATCGTGTTCACTATGCCGATGGTGCTATTGATGAACCCGCCGGAATATCTGCGCAGTGACAACATCATGTTATTTGCACTGGTCTATCTCGTACTGCATCTGTTTATCATCTATCCGTGGCAGGTGGTGGGTACCTGGCGGTCAGCAAATAATCATATCGTCATGCATCAGAGAAAATTCTGGGCAAGGTTCACCCAGGTCCTGCTGGTGCTCGGTATACTCTCGACCATCGCGCAGACCATCGTCAATGCGCAGGTCTATTCTGAGATGTTTAAGTTTGCCACCCGGCAGAGTGATTTCAGTGAATATACGGTTAAGATGACAGCGGATGGTCAGCGGGTCTATTTCAGGGGGTATATCGGTCCGGGTTCTCCTCAGGCGATCACGAAATTGTTAAAAGCTAACCCTGCTGCTGAAGGCATTATCCTGGATAGTCTCGGCGGTCTGGTCAAGGAGGCCATGACCATAAACAGGATAATAAAGAACAGCGGGCTCAATACCTATACGCTGGAGAGCTGTGTTTCGGCCTGCACTATCGCATTTATCGCCGGGAAACAGCGTTATGTCGGTGAGAGTGCAAACCTGGGGTTTCATGGTTTCAGCTCGGTTTTCGAAGGCCCGGTCGTTGATTACAATAATGAGCGTGACCAGCGAGAAGCAGCGGATCTTTACCGTGAGGCCGGTGTCAGTGAAGACTTCATCGTGCACATGTTCACCGCGCAGAAAGATGATATGTGGTATCCGGCTTTTGCCGAACTGATGGAGCATTCGGTGGTGCATGGAGAAACGTCCACCATCGAGATTGCTGCAGATGATAAACATGGAGCTACCGATCAGGCGGAGATCGAAGGGTATCTGCTGGAGTATGAAGCCTATCGCCTGATCAAGCAATATGAGCCGGCCTTATATCAGCAGTTGGTCGCGAAGATGGAGAGCCTGTTGAACAATGGTGCCAGCATGGCTGAGCTGCAGCGTAGTATCGGTAATTATGTCGAAGAGATAGCGGTAGCGAGTATGGTCAGAGCATCAGACGAAACGCTGGAGAAATTCGTACAGATACTGATAAGTTCGGGCCGCAAGATCGTGCGACAGGACGCCTTCGCCTGTATGCAGTATTTTTTCCCTGACCAGTATGGTAATGCGGACATCCGTCACTACCTGGAAGATAGTGATTTCGAAGAACTGAATAATGTGTTCGCCATGATCATCAAAGATGCCTATACCAGACCGATGCCGGATATCGATGTCGAAAAAGGTGATGTGGTGATAAACGATGTGGTCGAACGACTGGGTGATGATGTTAAATACCTTGATCCGACGAATACGCATGGCGCTGAAGATTATAAAAAAGCCTGCGATGTCATGATCGCTTTCTATGATGAGATCATCCATCATGACAGGGAAGAGGCGGTGAATGCTCTGCGTTACCTGTTTGCCAGTGAGTAGCTGGAACTGTTCGAATTAATGGAAGAAGACCGGAAGCGTTAGAGCCGGAATAAAAAAACATCCCTGATCGGTCGTTGTGACTGATCAGGGATGTTTTGTTACCTCATCACTGCTGTCCCGTTAACTCCAGGCGTAATCAGCTTAAACAACTACCATATCTGAAGTGGCGCCAGTGTCTGCTGCCCGAGACATGAATGGCAAGTTGCCGCTGAGACACGCTGCAAATACTTCCATGTACGTTCGAATGCCGCGTCCATGCGGCATTCGGTCGCAGCAGAAACTTGCCACCCATGTCTCTCATCGTTAGCGGGATAGCAATATTGCCTCATAAATTTTATAATTTATGTGTTTACGGCCAGTTTGCTTATGACTGATCTCGACGAACATTTATCGATGACGATAGCGTCGATGTCCTGGTCGTGATAGATGAAACCATAACCATTCCGGATATGCGATCTTGCCCATAATCTCAGGGCAAAAGCACAGGTATCGTCCAGGCCGCTTAGCAGAGGTGCACCACTGATCACAGCATTACTGGTTCCCGGTAGACCGTTGTTCGACGAATGCCAGGGACCTAGTGCGACTTCACTACCTGACCCTCTGGTGTACCAGAGCCGCCATTCGCGCAGGCGATTATTCTCCTGGGAAGCATGAACGTGGATCTGCAGGTCAAGCGTGTCTGACCATGGGATGACACCGCAATCATTCGTCACCGACGGTATTTCGATTTCAGCGACTGGCGGCTTGTTGTCCACTGTTATCAGGAGGTCACAATGGTCTGTCATCTCGGGTAAGGGGGCAGGTGGAGCACCGTTTCCAATACCTGCACCATTGAGATAATCGACCGTATTCGAGGCAGTATCGAGGTAGTTGCCGTTTTTATCGAATACTTCCATGCGCAGGATGTAGCTGTCGGTGTCCTCTTCGGTCCACAGCGTTTTCCAGATGCCGATCCAGTCCGGGTTATACCAGTAGTAGTCATCGAAGTTGCGTATCTCATAGAGGCTGGTCGTAGTGTTTACCGTGTATGGCCCCAGTTTGTGGGATTCGCCGTCCAGGGTGACTTTACTTACACGGGTGTCATTGAGATCGATGTCGATGTATTTGAACTCATCATCACTGCTGCCCTGTCTGGCATAAGACAGCCGGTAATAGAAGTACGGCGTCGGGTCACCAACATCGGGGTCGCTGTGTGTCAGGGCGTCGCCAAATTGCCCGTGCACATTCAGGTTAGAGCCATAGGCTACATTGTCATATGTTGCGTCATTGTATAACCCGCTTGTCTGGCTGATCTGATAGACCTCATCATTACCAATACGGGTGAAAAATACCGGTGTGCCGGCAGGTGGTTGATAGCAGCGGCTGTTACCGCAGACGGCATCTTCATTATCGAGGAACAGATCGATGTGGGCATTATGGACGTTCCACCGTGTACTGCTGTACGGGTCCATATAGATAACGGTAGAAACACCGTTGATGACCTGCGTGATCCTGACGATGATGTCCGGGCGAGAATCAAAACGCAGGCGTCCGAGGCGGAAATAATATGGCTGCCAGTCGAAGCAGCAGGTGAATGCGCCGTGGCAGTCGGTGTAGGTGGTACAGAGCAGCTGTTTGCTGTAGTAACAGTGCGGAAATATATGCCACGGTGCGGTTTTAGAGGTGAGTGTAAGTCCATCCAGGCGCTTGTTGGTCACCAGGGCGCTTCTCTGGTGTTGCTCGGGGCCCGGGTTCAGCGAAAGATCTGCTGCAATAGCGGATTTAACAGCGCCGGTAGTGCGCTGAGCAGCGCTGACACCATATACACTGTTTTCAGCTGGTCTGAAATCCGGGCGAGGGTCAGGGCCGGGTTCCGGAAATGGGCCCGGAAATGGACCTGGAAAAGGGCCTGGAAAAGGGCCAGGAATGGGTGGATTTCTGATCAGGTCGGGAATCCGGATGACCGGTGTATCGATGATACCGGGCAGCCGGTCAAGCCACGGCCATAGACATGCATCGCGGTCGACATCGAAGATCTCAACTTTCACATAGGGTAAAGGGCAGAGTTCATGGTGGCCGACCTGGTGAATATGTTTACGTATATGGCCATTTATACAGATGCGTTCTGTTCGCCATAGTCGCCAGATATCCAGCGGTAGCAACGTGTCAAAGCGCAATAAAAACTGTTTGCCTTTTTTCTGCCAGTCCTGTGCATCGACGCGTTTGCTGAAAGCGCTGGAGCTGCGAATCTTTTGTGGATCGCCAATGGGGCCGATAAGCAGTTCGATGTTTGCTGGTTTTCTCAACGCAACGGCTATACGATAGTTTCCGCTATCATCAAGTTCACCCCGCCCGAGCAAGCCGCCGGCCCGGTCGAATACATAGATGTTAAGTTCGGGTTGTGCAGGCTCGCATTCCTTCTGTTGCAGAGTGATCGTGCCTTCGATAGAGAAGCTGGAAGCGCTGCGCCTTTTTTCCTCTTTGATTTTTTCGTTTTTCATTTTAGACATCCTTTTTTCCATTTGATATGAAGTTACATCCTCTTTAAGCGTGAAACTCTCACGCGGAGTGGTACATGTCGGTAAAGTTCAGCTGACACCAGGTTCAATCGACATTGCCACCCGGTAACTATAGCCCCGGTAAAAGTAAACAGGTGTCAGATAAATGCACCAGTCACTGTAATATTTTGATGGATAGTGCTGTAGGGTATTTCTTACAGGGAGTCGATCATAGGTTTGCGGGCCCGGGAATCATGAGCTGATATCCGTTCAGGACTTATCAGGGGGGGCAGGAGTCGAGTTGATGTGTTGCTATGGGATGCTCCGTGAGATGAAGCGAGCCCGCAATCAGTACTGATGATGAGGCAGGCGGATATTAAAAATGTATGCCGAGGCCTATCTGTAATCCATTCAGCGTGACCTCACTCAGGATATCACCGTCCTTGAAGTCGATCTTGAAATAGCGATAGCCCATAGAGAAAGAGAGATACCTGTTTATCAGGTATTGCACATCAGCGGTAAAATTGTACATCCGTTTCGTGTCGACGTTAAAGCCGCCGATATCGCCTCGTACCCAGCCATGCCAGTTATCGGAAAACGGGTGGTGGTAACGTAATCCGATGATCGGATCTGTCCAGACGTTCTCTGATGTTTTAGTCGGCGATGTTGTAAGAGGTGGAGATAAGCTCAGGGTGACATCGATGTCCAGAAATGAGCGCCTGACACCGGCGATAAGATCCAGGTCAGCCCCGTGTGATATCTGGTAACGTGCAGAGAGTTCGATAAAGCCCAGCTCAGAACCAGCAACGATATTGGCGACTGTTCTATCGGTAGTGTCTTCATACCGTGCTCGCAGGCTGTCGAACAGGATGCCAAAAGAACCGCGGTTTGCTTCAAATTTTATCGACAGGTAACTGTCCAGATTGTCGAGGGTAAAAAAACTGTAGTCTGGCGGGGAGATATCACCACCGCTGTCACCGGATCCTCTCGCATCTACAGAGGCGTTCCAGAGAACGGGTGTGACCACGAACTGCCAGCTGCTTTCTTCCTGTGATAATGCAGGGAATGAAAAAAGAAGGGAGATGTAGAGGATGAGAAGTCGATGCATGTGTGTGCGGGCTCGCTGCCAATATTATATATTTCGCGGATCAGTATATAGTATTGATCCGCATTTCGAATAAAAAAATCGTAAGTTGCATTTAAGCTATTTCGGTTGATGTTTTAAGCATCGTCAGGCAGTTGTCGGGTGCACTGAAGCGGGTCAACCGGTTCCAGTCTCACTGACCATAAACTGTTTTTCCTGTGCCAGCGATAGAGTGTCAGCGGGTACGCGTTCTCATGGTCGGTTATCTCGTAGGCGGTGCCTGCTGCTGCCGCCCAGCTGAACGTGCAGAAGTAATCGTACTGGTACGTGTTATATACAACGGTCAGCGTAGTATCTCCTGCTTCGATGTCCATGCGATAAGTCTTTTCTATATCCGTACCGTTAACCGCTACGATCGGGTAGTTGGATTCCACCAGGGCGTAATCCGCGTTTTTGAAAACGGGCGCCTGTACACAACTGCTGATCATCAGGCTCAGACTCAGGATCGCGCACAGGGGTATGTTCTGTCTCATAAAGAAAGATGATGGCGGTAATCGTCTGTTTAATATTTTATCTATCATCGTGCTGTCAGTCCCACATTAAAGCCATCGACATTCCTGCTGGTGATGACGCCTGCGCTAATCCCGACGTACTGCCAGCCAAACCAGTCAAGTGGTTTTATATTCAGCCTCCACTCCATACCGGCGCCGACTTCGAACAGGCCGGTGTAACCCAGCGCCCGGTTATCCTGCGAGATGAAATTAATGTGATTTGCATAGGCCATCCAGCGCCATGGTCTGGCTGACATCGTTAGCGAGGTCGGGCCGCTGATCTGACTTTTTAACTGCGCGGTCTGGCTCCATGCATGGGTATCCAGAATCGGTTCGGTCTCACTGAAAGAATCGGTGTATATCAGGTTGTAATGCGCGGATAACTCCATCCTGTAGTCGTCATGCCAGTACCAGTAAAGGGCGTCGATAGATGCGGTGGTGGACAGCAGCTGTGCGCTATTATCAATGTCTATCGTTGATGGGTTTCCATCGCTGTAGAGATCGCCATTGATGCTGGTACTTGTCTGCATGTCTGAAACAGCTAATGTCAGTACGGGGCGCAGTTTGAAGTGCTCATTGACCGGGAAGCTAAGTCCCAGGGATCCGCGTAAGGTGATGATGTCACGCCGCAGGTTGATCTTTATCGGCTGGCCAGTCGTAGAGGTAAGTCGAATATTATCGACCAGAGATCCGCCGACGACAGCAAGTCCCCAGTATCCATTAAATATATAATCCTGCAGGGTGATCTCTGCATTAAACCCCAGGCTGGATCGCCACTGGTTAGAGTTGCGTTCATCATTATCGACATTGAGTGTTGCTCCTTCCAGACCGGGTGATGTTGTGGTATTGATGAAGGCAAAAGCAGCATTACGAATATCAGTGTCTGAGATATCGACCAGGTCTAACAAGGGGGTGACCTCCTGTGCCATCGCCAGGCGGCTTGTGAGTAATGCTGAAAGAAACATTACTGGCATAGATATGGTCGATGAAAGGAGTTTCATGATACGGTAAGAAAAAGACAGCGGTAATCTGTCGGCTAAAGCTGATATCGTAGTATTATATCGGTTTTCACGGCCGTACTGCTACTTTCTTCTATAGCATGGCATAGCGTTTATTAAACCTTAGGCGTTTCATTGATATTTAACCTGGACGATGGCCATGAACACATGTTTCTTGAACTTCTTGATCTCACCCCTCTGCAGATAATTTTTTCAATCATAATAATATTTGTAGCCTATACCGTTAAAGGTCTATCAGGTTTTGGTAGTGGTTTAATCGCTATACCGCTGCTTGCGTTTATTTTTCCGTTGACATTTATCGTGCCTGTTCTCGGCCTGTTGAGTTACAGCGGTACCATCATGCAGAGTTTTCATCTGAGAAAGCAGGTAGTATGGTCCGACCTCTGGCCAGTCATTCCATTTTCTATGCTCGGTGTGGTGATCGCTGTCTGGTTGCTGGTTAATGTGGATGCAAATTATCTGGTGCTGGCGCTGGGGGTTTTCGTGTTGTCATATTCGATATATTCATTATTACCGCTTCCGGTGCATGCAGGGGGGCGGCGATGGGCGATAGCGGCCGGGTTTGGCGGTGGAATGGTTGGCGCTCTGTTTGGTACCGGTGGGCCATTTTACGTGGTCTACCTCAAAATCCGTCAGCTGGACAAGAATCAGTTTCGCGCGACGATCGCCATGATCTTTCTTATCGATGGTGGTGCACGTATGGCGAGTTACGCGGCTCACGGCTTATATACGGCTCAGGTTCTATGGCTGGTGCTAATGATGTTTCCAGTGTTGTTTGCTGGTATGTATGTCGGTCACCACCTGCATATAAAGATGGAGCAGCAGCGCTTTAATCAGGTGATAAGTATCTTGTTGATTGTCAGCGGGATAGTATTGATAGTCAAATCGCTATCGAAGTTATGATGAATATAATCAAGGATGGTTTCTGTACACATAAAACATGTGGTGCTAAAGAATAAGCAGAAGTGTGATTATTGTAGATGACACCTGTTCGTTACTGCTTCTCTGGTTGATCGAGGTACTGAACGTCGTTCTTTTTGTGTCAGGACCAGTCACTATCCTGTATCCATGTCATTAGATCATCGCACGGCATCGGTTTTGCCATGTAATAACCCTGGGCATAATCACATCCTATCTCGCTCAGTATATCGAGAGTCTTTTCATCTTCGACACCTTCGGCAACGATCTTTAATCCCAGTGTATGAGCAAGATCAACCGCTGCTTTTACGATGCTCGCATCCTTTTTGTCGTCGGCCATATTCATCACGAATGATTTATCGATCTTGATCTCATCTGCGGGAAGATCTTTCAGGTAGGCCAGTGAAGAATATCCGGTACCGAAATCATCGATAGATACACCGAACCCGAGTTGGTGGAATTCGTTGAGGATCTCCAGGCTCTTCTCGGGGTTCATCATCATCGCACCTTCCGTTACTTCCAGTATCAGGCTGGATGGATTCACCGACCAGATACTTACCGCATTTGAGACTACTTCGACGATGCTGCGATTGGTCAATAGTGAAGGCGATAGATTAACCGCTACGCTAAAACCGGGATGTATCTGCTGGTATCGCAGGCATTGCCTCAGCGCAACGTTCAAAACCCAGTTCGTTACCGGCACCAGTGAACTGCTGCCTTCCAGGATATCGATAAAATATTGTGTATTGATAAAACCGTATTTTTTACTGTTCCAGCGAATCAAAGCTTCGCCACCGTATAAACTGCCACTTTTTAGATTTATCTTGGGTTGGCAGAACAGGCTGAACTCGTCGTCATCAAGAGCGGACTGGATCTCGTTTTCCAGCATCAGGCTGGGAGGCATGTCACTGCTTGTGGCTTCGTGTAACAGGTAGTCCTCATTGTTTTTTTCTGCATGTTGAAGGGCCAGCGTCGCGGCATGTCGCAGCTCATCGAATGTCGTGCCATGGTCAGGTTTTGCAGAGATCCCCATGACGATTTTCGGTGATATCTTCGAGCCATCGATATCGACGGCGTGTTTGAACTCCGATGCTATCTTGTTTGCTGCCAGCAATGCGTGAGAGGTATTGTTTAATGCGGGAAGCAATATGCTGAACTCGTTGTCTCCGGTACGGGCAATCAGGTCTTTTGGTCGTAACATCGCATGTAACTTCTCTTCGACGAAGTTAAGGTATCTGTCGCCTTTTTCGAAACCATAGGTGGTGTTGATCTCCTTGAAGCGGCGAATCTTGATAATGATAAATGCAGCGTTTTTATTATCGCTGCTGATGAGGGTGGAGATGGTATTGAAAAATTCCTGTCGCGACGTCATTCGGTAAGTATCGATAAATTGTTATAAGTAGTATTCTGTGGGGTCTATGTCGTAAGCACCTGGGTCCAGGCCACGATAGATATTGAGTGGCAGCTTGCTCGCATCCTCGAACTGTTCGGTAAGGTTCATTATCTTGTATTCCGCCAGGTGTGCTTTGTCTTCATCTAGTATCAACATGATCTTCGGCCGCATTCTCTGCGTCAGATTCTGCTCGAGAACGATAGCAACAGAGCCATTCGTCATTTCGACCAGTGAGCCTGTCGGATATACGCCGATACATTGTAAAAACTGCTCGACCAGTTCCGGCTGAAAGGCAGTGCCGCGCCAGTTATATATGTTCTGCAGTGCGGCATAAGCAGATTTCGCAGCACTGTAAGGCCGGTTGCTGGTCATCGCATCATAACAGTCGATGATCGCCGCCATACGTCCATATACCGGTATCTGTGTGCCCTGTAGTGCCCCGGGGTAACCGCTTCCGTCGAAACGTTCGTGATGCGTGAGCGCAATGTTGGTGATGTCTTCATTCATCCCTTTCGTCGTTTTTAATATCTCTACACCATGGCCGACGTGTTTCTTGACGATCCGGTATTCTGCCTCAGTCAGTCTTCCTTTTTTATTCAGGATGCCTTCGGGTACATGAACATTACCCATGTCCATCATCAACAGGCCGATCGCCAGTGTCCGCAGATCTTTTTTGGGTAAACCCATAAAGCGACCGAAGGCGATCGCAAGAGCGCAGTTGTCGACAGAGTGTGAATAGGTGTAGGCGCTCTTCTTCTGCATCATCGAGAGCCACATGTAAGCTTCAGAGTTCCTGATGATACTGTCCAGGATAGGCTCTACAACCCCTCTGACGGCTTCGATATTCAGGTTCTTGCCATCTTTGACATCTTCCATGATGTGCGCCACCTGGTTGCTCGCGTCTTCCAGCGCGACCTTTGCCGATGGTAGTTCTTCTTTCGTAGAACGGGTGTTCTCGTATTCGACTTTTTTCCGGTTGTCCTGCAGGAACCTTTCCAGGTAAGGATTGGTTTTTAAACGAGGAGCGTCTTCGATATATTGAGATGCGCCGATACCACGGTCTGTATCAATGTAGACATAGGAGCAGTACTGGCTTAATGCAGAAAGATCGTCTTCCGTCTGTATTGAAAAACCTTCAAGTAAAAAAGGTGTGTCGATCCATGGGCGATCAAGATTAGATACGTACATCCCCAATTTCAGGTAAGCGACGTTTACTTTATGATCCATAGGTCACGGAATATTTTATGGTTGAAAAAACAAAAATGAATAGTGTCTGAATTATAGTTAAAAAAACATAAAGATATGCCATTTTATGAATAATATGTGATTGCCTGTAAGAATCGGTGCCGTGTGTTACTTTTAAGGGTTTCTTTTATCAGTCAGCCTGCAAGGTGCTGTTCGTCAAAGGTGGCGAATTTTGTGAAAACTGATTATCGGTTACAGTTAGCAAGGTGCGAATTCGGTGGCCTCGGCTGGACCATGCTTGCTTTGACAAGGAATAGTCAAGACTGCGTTTGTTCCGCCTTCTGCCCGCGGTATCAATTGTACTTTCCAGCCGTTTGCGTCAGCTAGTTGCCGTACGATTGCTAGTCCCAGTCCACTACCGCCAGTTTCACTGCCACGGGATTTCTCCAGCCGAAAAAAGGGACGAAATACTGCTTCTGTATGTTCTGCTGGAATACCCGGGCCATTATCCATTATCTGGATGGAGACGACCCTCTCTTGGCAGTCGTAAGTGACACTGACGGGTTTGCTAGCGCCATAACGCAGAGCATTTGATAGCAGGTTTGTAATAATTCTACGTAGTGCCAGGGGTTGTAACATCCTGTTGCAGGGTTTTCCTCTCGACCATTTGATTACTGCATCATCTGTTTGAAGTTTGCTTATTATATCGTCCAGCTCCATAGCGATATCTGTTGGCATTGCCGTCTCTTCTGCAAGCTCAAGGCTTATGCTTAAGGTCTCGCCGATAAGGCGGTTTATCACGTTCAGGTCACCGTGGATGCTGTTCATCAGGTCTCGATCACCGCCTTCATCCGGTAACATGGACAGAGCCAGCTGGATCTGGGTGAGTGGTGTTCGCAGGTCGTGCGCTATCCCGGCTAACAGGGTTGTTCGATTGGCCAGCAGTTCTTTTACCTGAACATTCATGCGATTAAATCCCCGGGCAAGGACGACCAGTTCTTCCGGTCCTTCCTCTCTGATGGGATCTGGCCAGCGGCCTTTTCCAACCAGTTGAGCTGCATGATAAAGACGATCTATCGGGACAGTTATACGTCGTGTCAGTATGACTGCGGTGATAAATGTAAGATAAAGCCCGGTGACCAGGAGAACCAGGAGGGCTATCGATGGCTGTACGCCTATACGGGAGCGTGAAAATCCAAAGCGAAGTATTGCGTCTGTAATGGGGATATCAACCCAGAACCATTGAGTACTATCTGCGTCGTAATTTGTTTTGATGGAAATCTCTTTCCCCACCTGTTTCTTCAGTGATATCTCAAGGAAATGGAGATATGGCAGCATGCTTGTCGAGTCAGCTAAGTGCTGGTCAGCTGCTGTTAACACTAGGTCGTGTTTATTCAGCATTTTTTCTGCAAATTCTTCATGTGAGGCAACGGGCATGCTGTCCCATGTTTCAGCGGCGTGGGCGATTATGCTGGCCAGGTCATCAGTGGCCCGTTGTCCGAGTGGAACCACCATAAAGTATGCCAGTGTTAATAGTGTGATCAGCATAAATACAGTTGATACGATGCCGATGGTGGTAAGGATTTGCCATAAAAAGCTCTGAGATTTGAAAA
>JADFWE010000229.1 GCA_015222915.1 Pseudomonadota bacterium
CGTCTGCGCCGCTGAAAACACAGGTTTTTAGTCTTTATTGTTTTTAACTGATGACTGCCAACTGCAAACTGCCAACTTCTCTTAAGGCTCAACAGCAGTCACTCGATCGCAGAACCCGTAGCCAAAAAAATGCGCTATAGAAATTAAAGCTTATCCAGCCAGTCAGCAACGGTTTCAACCAACTCATCGTCGTGACCGTCAAAGAAATGATTACCGGTGATTTTGATTTGGGTATAGTTTTTATTACCGGCCTTTTTCGCTGCAGCTGCTCGTGCTTTGACGGTAGCAAGTATATTTTCAAGATCTTCATTACCGTACAGATCGAGTACCGGAACAGTAATTTTCTCCAGCGATTTAATGCTATTCATACGCTCATCTGCGGCAAACGCAGCGATGCCGATAGCAACAAAACCTTTTACGTCCTGCTTAGATGAGGCGAGGTAATAAGCCGTCATCGCTGAACCCTGGCTGTGGCCAAGCAGAACGATATCTTTCGAACCATTGTCTTTCAGGTATTTGATCGCTGCATCGATGCGCGCGGCGACTTCATCATATAACGGCGCATAATCTATGTATTCGGCATCATTAGCCAGGACCGGCATCTGTATCGACAGTGTATTCCAGTTATGTTCGGTCAGACCAACGCGCAATGGTTGTACCACCTGCTGCCAGTCGGGGTGAATGCCAGTGCCGTGCATCACGATGACTGCGCGACCCTTGTCTTCTTCGGCTTCGGTGTAGATACCGAGAAAATCATTGTTGCCATCATTCAGCCAGACAGCATCACCATCGAGGATGGCGTCAACCACCTGGTCTGCCCAGCGTTTTTCTTTTGCCAGGTCGGTAGCACTAACTGAGAACGAAATCGTTATCAGCGCGGCACAAAATACCCTCAGGAAAATATTCATTACGACTGGATAACCTCTCTTAGATATTAATTACGGTAGTGCGGTCACCAGGACAGTATCAGCCGTCAGGCAGCTTAGACCTTCATCTTCACCGTATACATCAACAGACATACCGACCAGTAACTGATCAATGGCGATATCCTCTGAGGTGCTACTGCTGCCCGCAGAGCCAAGTAACAATATTCTGGCGTCGTTTATATCGGCGCATTCGAACGTGGTACTTGATCCATTGTCAATTTCGACAGTGATGACGGTATCAATTATGGTAACGATAACGCCTGAGAAATTAAGCTCCAGGTCATCGTTATCAAAAATTGCAAACGCTGCTTTAACGGTTGCAGGCGCAACCAGGTCGGGATCGGCCAGACCAAAAACATCAACGTCAGAACCATCCTTTATATTGTCACTAGTAACGACCATACCGTACTTATCGAAAACACGAGCGCTAGTGGCAAGTGTCGCTGTCAATAAGGTGCCTGGTGCAACGATATTATTATCACTATCATCTGTTTCCATAGTAAAGCTATCATCAACAGCTACCGGTGAAGTAGCCATGCCGGCAAACAATGCCAACTTCTGCGGCTCTGCTGCATCTGCCGCAATGACTATATGCAGAGCATCTATACTGCCATAACCCAGTTTACCTAATACGGTAACAATATCGTTATCTTCGAGACCTGCAGGCGGTATGACCACATCGATCTGGTCATCCTGTACAACCGTGTTAGCAGAGGTTAAAAGAGCCAGGCATTCATCATTTACTTCAACATCGTCAAGCTCACACAATTGAAAACCTGTGTCAGTCGACAGCACTTTTCGATTTTGCAGAATAACCAGCTTTAGATCCTCTACACCCAGTATGTTGACGAAGATAACAGGACGGAAAATAAACTTGCCGTTTCCTGTCTCAACAACCTGAATAGCTCTGTTTGCGTCCATATCAAGCTCGATAGCCAGGTAACCACCTTCAACAACTTCAAATGAACCTTGTGTACTTAAATCAATTTTCTTCGATGAGAGTTTTGCATCTTTGGTCCAATATACAACACCGTTAATATCAAATCTAACCAGTTCTACCCGGCTTACGTGCAAACGAATCTTGCTGTAGGTGTATGCTGGTACAGTCGTTGTTGATAGCAGGTCAGAATAATTCCGCAAGGCAAGCAGGTTAATAACACGGGTCTCTTCAAAAAGAACAACTTCACGACAACCATCATCGTCACCTTCCAGTGGATTTACCTCGTCTTCATCATCATTATCGTCTTCACAGAGGAAACTGATCGATTCCACAGTGACGTTGATCTGATCAAAATCATTCGTCGGGCCATCAGTTATCAACAATGAGACTCGGCCCGTACCCGGTGCGGCAGTAGTCGTTGATGTGTCGGTACCGGAACTACAGGCAGCGAGGACCGAAAAAATTAATGCAGCGAAAATAAATTTTATTGTCTGAAGAGTTTTCATAAGTACCACTTTGTATTCAATTTGGAAGGCCACAGTAATCAGCGCCGCCACGCTGTCAAAAACAGCATCAAAAAGCGGAGCATAGAAAGGCTATATAAGAATCATCTTATTTATACCAAATACAAAAATCAATACCCATTCGTCGAATAAGTAAATTTCTGCCTGAATAGCAGTATGCTAAATCTCTGCACACGCCATGAACTTAGCTGCTCACTAGTACTCGAACTTTAGACATAAACAGACAAAATCAATAAAAACAGAGAAAAAACATGGGGCTACAGGACTTACCAACAAATGAACAGGCACTGCCCGGCCGGGGCTCACGCATGCCCGTGCCTGATAAACACTTCGTAAATGGCAATGTCCTTCAGCCACCGTTTTGCGATGGTCTGCAGCAGATCATCTTCGGTATGGGCTGTTTCTGGGGCGCAGAAAGAAAATTCTGGCAGCTTGAAGGTGTCTACACGACAGCAGCCGGTTATGCGGCAGGCCTCACACCTAATCCGACTTATCAGGAAGTCTGCAGTGGTTTGACCGGGCAAAATGAAGTCGTGCTGGTGGTTTATGACCCTGACGAAATCAGTACCGAACAGCTGCTCAAAACATTCTGGGAATCCCACGATCCGACACAGGGCATGCAGCAGGGTAATGACCGTGGCACACAGTATCGTTCAGGTATCTATGTTTTCGATGAGCAACAAAAACAGGCAGCCGAAATCACACGCAGTTTTTACCAACAGGAACTGGCTAAGAATGGCTATGGAGAGATCACGACCGAGATCCTCGATGCCCCTGAGTTCTACTATGCAGAAGACTATCACCAGCAATACCTGGCGAAAAATCCGAATGGATACTGTGGCTTAGGGGGTACCGGCACCAGCTGCACCATCTGACAGTGGTGCGCTAAACGTCAAATCATTGGCGAAACGGGTCAAGACATTGCTTCACGCAGCTCATAACATGGCTGCAACATTAATCTGCAGTGCGTACTGCTTTTTCAGGTGAAGGGACAAACATGATCAGATATGGCGAACTAATACAGGCACTTCGTGGTTACACACACAGGGATATTTCCAATGAAATCTCTGATGAGAACTATCGCATAGTTATAAAACTTGCCATTAGAAAGAACCGCCTGGATCAGCAGTGGGACCTGCAACACATTACCGCTGTTCTATTATATATCGCGTTCAATGATGGCCAGTTGCACCCCAGTCAGTTAAACAGCGATGGTCTGAAGGCACTCGACTGGGCGGAACGACTTATCGAGGAAGAAGACATTCCGTTTGACTGGCTTAAGGCAGAAAGAAAACAACAGGCCTCAATCTGATATATCCTGATACGGTCAATACCTCAGGCGCGATCAGTATTCACACAGCAGCAGTGATTTGCCCGTCATAGAGGGCGGTTGCTGTAATCCCATCAACTGTAACACTGTGGGAGCAACTGCACTTAGATCGCAGCCCGGACGCAGATGCCAGTTCGCCTCATCGATAACCAGACAGGGTACTGGATATAAAGTGTGTTGTGTATGCGGCTCTTGTGTAACAGGGTCGACCATCTCATCACAGTTGCCGTGGTCCGCTGTTAGTATCACGGAAACTCCTGCTTCTTTAGCAGCATCCAGCACCCGGCCGACTTCTCTATCCAGCGCTTCTACCGCTTTGATTACCGCTTCTCGAACAGCCGTATGGCCAACCATATCACCATTAGCAAAGTTGACCATGATAAAGCCGTATTCACCAGATTCTAAAGCTTCGATGACTTTATCGGCAACGCCTTGCGCACTCATCTCCGGTTTTAGATCATAGGTAGCAACATCCGGCGAATTAACCATGACGTGATCTTCACCAGCGAACGGTATCTTTTTTCCGCCATTGAAAAAGTAAGTAACGTGCGCGTACTTTTCGGTTTCTGCACAGTGCATCTGCTTATAACCAGCGCGGCTGACCACTGACGCCACTGTTGCCTGAGGACGTTCTGGCGCATAACCGATCGGCAATAAAAATTCAGGATCGTATTCGGTCAGGCAGGTTACCAGCGCACCGTCAAAATCACCGGTATCAAAATCATCAAAATGATCCTGACTTAATACTGCTGTGAGCTGACGTGAACGATCATTGCGGAAATTAAAGAAGATGACATTGTCACCCGACTGAATTAATTCCGCACCTTCTAAAACAGTTGGTTTAATAAACTCATCGGTCTCTTCGTGTGCGTAAGCAGCCTCGATCGCATAACGCGCAGTCTCAGCCTGAAGACCTTCACCTCTCACCATCGCTTTCCAGGCAAGCTCGGTACGATCCCAGCGATTATCTCTATCCATCGAGTAATAACGTCCACTCACGGTCGCAATACTGCCATTGGCATCTTCCAGCAAACCTTCGATCTCAGCGAGAAACGTCAGCGCAGACATCTGCGCAGTATCGCGTCCATCTGTCGTCATGTGTACGACGGGACTCACCTTATGATCAGCACACAATTTGATCAAAGCTTTTAGATGGTTGATATGACTATGCACACCACCGTTCGATGTCAGTCCGACGAGATGCAGGGGACGCTCATTTGCGGCAGCATCTTCTACCGCTGCAAGCAGAGCTGCATTATTAAAAAACTCGCCACTTTCGATCTCGTCATTGATACGCACAAGATCCTGCCGGATCACCGAACCACTGCCCAGCGTCATGTGACCGACTTCCGAGTTGCCCATCTGACCATCGGGCAGACCAACCGAACTGCCGCAGGCGTCCAGTGTGGTGTGAGGATTTCTTGAAAAATATTCGTCTAGACGCGGTGTATCAGCTTCCTGTACCGCATTATTAATCCGACTTGGGTTGACGCCAAAACCATCCAGTATGATCAGGAGGGTGGGTCTTCGGGGGACACTTCTATCGACCATAAGAGCTCTCTGCCCTTCTCTCTTTTTTTAAGTATTTATATTAAGCGCGCGATTTTACACTATTGGTGGAGATTTCACGAGCCTGGATAGTTAGACTGGCACATGGACGTTCAAAGTATTTACATCATATCGCACGTATCGTGTCCGGCAGGTTTTCGAGCACTACCGCTGCAAACACCTCAAGCACTTTACGACGCGGAAAAGTTCGGCGATATACCAGTGATATCTGCCGATATGTATCCGGTAGTTGCAATTGCCTCGTCATGATGCCCTTATCTTTGGCCGAAACAGCATTTAAAGCCAACGCCGGCAACAAAGTACAACCAAATCCGGCCGCCACCAATTGCAGCAAGGTTTCCAGGCTGGCTGCGCGTAAATCTGCCAGGTCACCTTGCACTGCGCGTTCATGAAGATGACAAACTTCCATTGCCTGCTCTGCAAGGCAATGGCCTTCTGCCAGCAACAGCAGATCGGTACAATCCAGATCTGTCTGTATGATTTTCTTCTTCTTTGACAGCGGATGGTTTCGAGGATGTACCAGCCAGAATGGTTCTTCGAATAACGGTATACTTTCAAAATCCGGGTTTTCCACCGGCGTTGCCAACAATGCGGCATCAATTTCATGTTTGTCCAGACGCGTGAGCAGTGTGTCAGTGAGTTCCTCAGACAACACCAGTTTTATCTGTGGATACTGCGTCTGCAGCGGTTGCAGTATCAACGGCATCAGGTACGGACTTAAGGTCGGAATCACCCCCATACGCAATGGTCCGACCAGCGGATCCTGATGTGACTGTGCCAGTTGTAGCAATGCATCAGCCTGCTCCAGTACCCGCCTGGCCTGCGCCACAATGATCTCACCGGGATGGGTGGTTTCCACTGATCGTTTGCTGCGCTCAAAAAGTGTTACCCCCAGCTCCTCTTCCAGTTTTTTTATCTGACCACTCAAGGTCGGCTGACTGACGAAACAGCGCTCGGCGGCCTGACCAAAATGACGGGTATCTGCGACCGCAATCAGGTATTTAAGATCTCTAAGATTCATACCACTCCAGCATTCTCAGTAAAAAACAATTGATAGGAATTACCTATTAACTTAATACATTTAAACGATTTCAGCAATATGTTGCTTTGATTTATTGTTGACACATGCCTGGCATAAAGCCCGGTTTTAACAAGCCATAGACAATGGCAAACATTAAAAAACCAACATAGGAGAAAGCTATGAGTAAGAAAAAAACGGTTATGACAACTGCAGCAGGTTGCCCGGTAGCCGATAACCAGAATTCGATCACTGCCGGGCCGCGTGGCCCGATTCTGATGCAGGATGTGCATCTGTTCGAGAAACTGGCGCATTTTAATCGTGAGCGTGTACCGGAACGTGTGGTTCATGCCAAGGGAGCCGGCGCTTATGGCACCTTCAAAGTGACCCATGACATCTCAAAATATACCCGCGCCAAACTGTTCGAGAAAGTTGGCAATGAGTGTGAACTGTTCGTGCGTTTCTCCACCGTGGCCGGCGAGCTGGGTTCTGCAGATACGGTGCGAGACCCGCGCGGTTTTGCGGTGAAGTTCTACACCGAGGAAGGCAACTGGGATCTGGTGGGTAACAATACACCGGTGTTCTTCATCAAGGACCCCAGCAAATTCCCGGACTTTATTCATTCGCAAAAGCGACACCCGGTCACCGGTTTACGCAACGGCACCATGCAATGGGATTTCTGGTCTTTAAGCCCCGAGTCTCTGCACCAGGTCACATGGTTGTTTGGTGATCGCGGTATCCCGGCAACACTGGCAAATATGGATGGCTTCGGTAGCCACACGTTTAGCCTGTGGAATAACGAAGGTGAGCGTTACTGGGTGAAGTGGCACTTCAAGACGATGCAGGGCATCAAGAACATGAGTGTTGAAGAAGCGGCGAAAATTGCTGCACAAAATCCGGACTACCATCGCCAGGAATTGTTTGAGGCAATCGAACGTGGTGACGATCCAAAGTGGTCAGTGAAGGTGCAGATCATGCCCGAGATGGATGCGGAAAATTATGGCATCAATCCGTTTGACCTTACCAAGGTCTGGTCACATGCCGACTACCC
>JADFWE010000230.1 GCA_015222915.1 Pseudomonadota bacterium
GCCTGGTAGAAAGGTATGAGGCTGTTGCCACCGATATAGTCGACGATGCCAGCGTCCAGTGATATTGCGTCTGTATATTTATAATCTATCCACAGGCGCTGAAAGCCGCCGTCGAAACTGTCACCAGCGCCGTTACCGCCTGCCAGGGAGAGCAGGTAGGTGACGGTGGCGTTGTCATGGTCAAAACTATAGGATGATCTGAAAGCGAGCTGCAGGCTGTCCTGACGGACGAAGTCAGGGATGGTGCCCTGCAGTGCGGCTTGCTCGAGAGTAAGTGTCAGCATGTGCTCTTCGTAGTCAAAGATGTGGCGATCGGCCAGTTCCAGCGAGAGCACCGTATCCTTGATGCCCATGTAATCAAAACCGATCAGCAGGTCGAGACGATTTTTTCGGTCTGTGCTGCGGTAATTTATATCATTGATAAACGCTGATTCGGCTTTGAATAACCAGCTGCCGGAAACCACGTTGCCGGCGAAACCCAGCATGTTGATCTTGTCATAATATCGTACAGCTGCAGTGTTGATGATCTCGATGTCGAAACGGTTATCGAAAACATTGGCTGCATACAATGACAGGTCCCAGCCGGTAAAATGGCCATCCAGGCTCATGGCATACTGTGTGTTGTCCGTGCTCCATGACGGTTCGGTCCTGTCAGGAAACCTGGCATAAGGGATCGGTGTGCCGAAAACATCACTGGGGCGATAGTCACTGCCAAATGCTGGCTCGATCTCCAGACGCGGTTCATGGATGATGATAGCGCTTAAGCCCCAGTGACCAAAGTAGTAGTCCATACGTGTCATGGTCTCACTCAGGCGCAGGTCTTCGATATCGACCATGCCGGGTTCGCGGTTATCCAGCGGGTTGATGATGTCGGTGATACGGATCGAGTCAGACTTGCCCCAGATGACGACCTGGCGGCCGAACTTCAGGTCAAGGCTTCTGTTCAATGAACCTTGTATGTACGCGTCTTTAAGGTCATAAAAGGATTCATAGGTATCCAGTACGTCCTGGGTATAACCGTCTCTGCCATTGATCGCCCATGATGCATCGTACCAGGCCATCACGTCGAATTTAGAGCGCCAGTTATCACCGTGTTTCATCTCCAGTGTCAGGCCGCCCTTGACCCTGGCGCGTGATAGACCGCTGAAGTCCATCGGCATGTCACCGGGTGCGACGACGCTCTGGTCCGACTGCGCATAGTTATATGCGCCGAGCAATGAAGTATATCCGCTGATGGTATACCAGTCGGCTTTGGTATCTATATCTCTATCTGCAGCGTTACCGATGTAGTGATCCCCGGAACTGCTATCATCCAGGTCGCTATCACCAAAGCCACTTTCATCGAGGTCGCTCAGGTCATCGCCTGAATCCTCCTTCGCTGTTGTCGCCGGAGTGCTTGTAGCGGGTTTATCGAAATCATCGAAGCCACTCATGGCGTCTTCCAGTTCATCTGCCAGGATACCGGCAGTGAATAGCGCTGAGGTGAGTCCCGCACACAGGCTGAGAGCCAGGATGATCTTATGTCGTCTCATTCTAGAGGCCTTTTTCGATGCGTCTTACAGTGAAGAATGACTCATCCAGATCCTGATTAAATTTAACGTTATCCAGTTTTAGAACGGTGCGGTGCAGTGTGCTTTTATCCCGAGTTGTCTTCATCTCTATCTCGGTAGCTACCCAGATACCATCGATCTTCTCCAGTTTTTTGACATCGAGATATTTTTTCTTGCCATTCTCTTTAAGGATGTGCAGTGCACGTACTACGACGAAATTATCCTGGCGTACGAACATATAGGATTTGGTATAGCCGGTCTCATCGATGACCTTTTTGGTTTTCGGAACGCTTTCCATCACCCATACCTTGTGACCACGAACCTCGGTCTCTTTAGCGATGCGGTAATCGTAGTCAGAGATGTTGCGTGATGTCATATCCGAATAGGTGAAATCAGATCCCATGAATGAACTGCTCTTGTCACTGGAAGCGATACGCTTGGTTTTTTTCAGCGCTGGCAGGTATAACCACTGGTCGTCATCCTTGTCGGAATCATCGTAGTCATAGGTCAGGAATGCGGTGTTCCTGACATCGGCCGGTGACTGGAAGAAGATGACCGTATGTGTATCTTCACCTTCATCCATGGAATAATTTTTCATTTTTCTAATGCGCTTACTGCCGTGTTTATCGATCAGGACCATCTCCATGGTCATGATCGATTTGTCCCCGACATCACGTTCGTCTACCTGTTCTGCTATCTGATCTGCCGTTATCGCATCTGCTGTCAGACTGAATAACCCAAGGGGGAATAACAGGAATAAAGTGGCTAATAGATGTTTTGATCTCATGACTTATCTCGCTGGTTGCTTACTGCTTTATTAACAGGGAATCGACTATGGTCTTATAGAGTTGTTCAGAGGCCGGTTCGATATCGGTGTTGTTAAGTTGATTGCATTCGTCGTTCTCTGGTAATGACTGACGCAATGGTATGGTTGTTATGTAAAGGTTTATCGTGCCAAGGATCATGAAGTGAATGATCAACGGGTCAGCGGGCTTGAATATGTGCTGCGACGCACCCGATTGCAGGATCTGGTTAAGCATGAACAGGATGCGCTGCATCTGTTCACGTGCACGTGCCGGCATATTGGCGCCGCCCGAAGCCATCTCGCGCATCAGGATGGCGGAAAAGTAAGGGTTTTCTGCACAGGTTTTAGCAAAGATTTTTATATGGTGTTCGAGTTTTTCTACCGGGGTGTCTACAGTCTCAACAGCCTCGATCACCGTGTTAGCGATCGGTGTGAACAGTGCCGTCAGCGCGTTATCGTACAGGGTCGCTTTGTCCTTGTGGTGATAATAGATACTGGCTTTGTTCACAGAACACTGCTCTGCCAGCTCGTCCATTATGGTGCCGGCATAACCGTGTTCTGCAAACATCCTGGTCGCGCAGTCTATTATCTTCTGCGATGTTTTGAGTTTAGCCATGATTATTCTTTTTCTCTGATGACGAGTTTCATTATCGCGCCGATCAGGATAAGGTCGGACAGCATGGCAACCAGTACTACGGAGCCAGTGATCAGGCCGAAGTTGTACAGGTTTGTCATACTGGCAAACATGAAGATAAAAAATCCTGAACTCAGTACGATGGAGGTTATGAAAATCGCGCGTCCGGTCGAGTTGATGGTTAACAGGACAGCTTCGTCGACACTACCGGTCTGTTTGTAATAACGGTTGAAGTTGTGCATGAAATGAAC
>JADFWE010000231.1 GCA_015222915.1 Pseudomonadota bacterium
GCTAATAAAGGTACAGTGAAGGCGGGCACTGCCCACCCTACGAAAACTAAAAGCTTTTCCTCGGCGTCTCTGCGCCTCGGCGGGGAAGTTTTTTAATCCTTGTGGATGTCGCCTATGTGTCAAAAACAGACAATCGAATCAAGTTTGCACTCTAAAACCTTAAGCCTTACTGTAAATCTCCGACCCTGAGTTTTTAAACTCTTCGGCTTTTTCCTGCATGCCTTTATCGAACGCAATCTCGATTTCACCGATACCTTCTTTGGCCGCATACTCACGTACATCCTGCGAGATCTTCATGCTGCAGAACTTCGGTCCGCACATAGAACAGAAATGCGCCACCTTATGCGCATCTTTCGGCATGGTCTCATCATGGTATTCACGTGCACGCTCGGGGTCGAGTGCAAGGCGGAACTGGTCTTCCCAGCGGAATTCAAAACGCGCTTTTGACATGGCGTTATCACGGATCTGCGCGCCGGGATGGCCTTTGGCAAGATCCGCTGCATGGGCTGAGATCTTGTAGGTGATGATACCGATACGCACATCTTCTTTATTCGGCAGACCGAGATGTTCTTTCGGCGTGACGTAACACAGCATGGCACAGCCGTACCAGCCGATCTGTGCGGCACCGATACCGGAAGTGATATGGTCATAACCCGGAGCGATGTCGGTGGTCAGCGGGCCTAAGGTATAGAAAGGCGCTTCCATACAGTCTTCCAGCTCTTTATCCATGTTCTCTTTGATCATCTGCATAGGCACGTGACCGGGACCTTCGATCATCACCTGTACGTCGTGCTGCCAGGCGATCTTTGTCAGTTCTCCCAGGGTTTCCAGCTCACCGAACTGGGCTTCATCGTTGGCATCGGCCAGTGAACCAGGACGCAGACCATCGCCCAGGGAGAACGAAACGTCGTAAGCTTTCATGATCTCGCAGATCTCTTCGAAATGCGTATACAGGAAACTCTCTTCATGGTGCGCCAGGCACCACTTCGCCATGATCGAACCGCCGCGTGAGACGATGCCGGTCATGCGTTTTGCGGTCATCGGCACATATCTCAGGCGCACACCGGCATGTATGGTGAAGTAATCCACGCCCTGCTCTGCCTGCTCGATAAGCGTATCTTTGAAGATCTCCCAGGTCAGGTCTTCTGCGATACCGCCAACTTTTTCCAGCGCCTGGTAGATAGGCACAGTGCCGATAGGTACCGGTGAGTTACGCAGGATCCACTCACGTGTCTCATGGATATTCTTACCGGTAGACAGATCCATGATGGTATCGGATCCCCAGCGGATGCCCCACACCATCTTCTCGACTTCTTCGGTAATCGATGATGTCACCGCAGAATTCCCCAGGTTACCGTTGATCTTCACCAGGAAATTACGGCCGATGATCATCGGCTCGACTTCGGGATGATTGATATTGGCAGGGATGATGGCACGGCCGCTGGCGACTTCGTCGCGAACGAACTCAGGCGTGATCTCGTGAGGCAGGTTCGCACCAAAAGACTGGCCGGGATGCTGCATCAATACTTTTTTGTAGGCCGGATCTTTACGCAGTTCCTGCAGCTTCATGCTCTCACGGATGGCGATGTATTCCATCTCCGGGGTAACGACACCCTGCCTGGCATAATGCATCTGAGAGACATTTTTTCCCGCTAGAGCGCGGCGCGGTACGCGGATATGTTCAAAACGCAGATCGGCCAGCGAAGGATCACTCTGACGCTGCTGACCGAAGTCGGAAGTCGGGCCATCCAGCATTTCTGTATCGCCACGCACCTCTATCCAGTTGCTGCGTACATCGGCCAGACCTTTCAGCAGGTCGATCTCCACATCCGGATCAGTATATGGACCCGAGGTATCGTATACCGGGATCGGCGGGTTAGGCTCAGCACCAAAACTGGAAGCCGTATCCTCGAGATGGATCTCCCGCATCGGTACCCGGATATCCGGGCGCGAACCTTCGACATATACCTTTTTTGAACCGTCCAGCGGTTTGGTCGAATCAGAAGACAGCTCGGCTGCGCGATCAAGGAATTCTTGCGGGATAGCACTCATAGAAGGATACTCTTGGATTTTGCTCAGATAAATAAAGTAAGGAACACCATATTACCTGATTTAGCCGTATTATAAAAAGTTATAAGTTGTAGGTAATAAGTTATAAACCCTAATTTTATTAGGCTTTCTACTTGAAACATACAACATATAACTTACAGCTTCAGCATTGTTATCCGTCGAAAAACTACCCACTCCAGCCATCTCAGGGTAGAATGCGCCCCCATACTAGTCATTTAATGAGAAGCTGCTTATGGACTTCGAAAAAGCCCGTTTTAATATGGTTGAACAGCAGGTGCGCCCGTGGGACGTACTGGATTTGCGCGTGCTCGAAGTTATCGGAGAAATCCCGCGTGAGAATTTCACCCCGGATAAATACAAAAATCTGGCCTATGTCGATACCCGTATCCCCCTGGGTGCGTATGAGGACCATAGCTGCACCATGGCAAACCCGATCATCGAAGGCCGCATCCTGCAGGAACTGGATATACAGGAAGAAGACCTGATACTGGAGATCGGAACCGGCAGCGGTTACCTTACCGCCTGCCTGGCAAAACTCGGTCGCCATGTCGATACAGTCGATATCAACGAGGAGATGACCGCGCTGGCAGAAAAAAATCTGCAGACACTGGGCATCGACAACGTTAACATCAGCACTGGTGATGCATCAAAAAGCTGGCATCAGAAACGTAATTACGACGTCATCGCCATTACCGCAGCGATGAAGAGCATCCCGGAAAGTTACAAGAAACTGCTCAAACCCGGCGGCCGGATGTTTATCGTTACAGGTGATGCGCCCGCCATGAAAGCTTACCGGGTAACCCGTGTTGCAGATAACAACTGGACCACTGAAGAGCTGTTCGAAACATCGATCGAGCCGATGATCCAGCCGGTTAAACAGAAATTCGAATTCTAGGGTACCTCTATGCAAGAACTTAGTGCGCGAGAATTAAAGGCGCACCTCGAGACCTGTGACGAACCGCCGTTATTACTCGATGTCCGCCAGCCCTGGGAATTTGACACCTGCAAAATTGAAAATAGCGTTTTGCTGCCGATGCCGCAGGTCACGGCAGAATATAAAACGCTGGATTTCGACCGTGAGACAGTGGTTATATGCCACCACGGTATACGCAGCCGCCGGGTCGGCCGCTACCTGGAAGAAGCAGGTTTCAGCAACATCATTAATCTGTCTGGCGGTGTTGCGCAGTGGGCAAAAACAGTCGACACGAATATGGCCACTTACTAAAGTCTTGATAATTTCCACCATGAGAACATATGAAACAGCTAACTAAAAAGATTATTGGTCTATTTCTCTGCTCGGTCACATCAACAGCATCAGCGCTCGATCTAAAAGAAGCCATGGCTCTCGCGCAACAGTACGACACCACTTTTCAGGCAGCTTATGCAGCCTACCTGGCCGCCTCTGAAGCATCCTCACAGAGTACCGCAGCCATACTGCCACAGATCGGCTTCAACGCTTTTATACAGCGCGGTAGAACTGAAAACGACAGGTCCGGTATGGTCACTAATTCAGACAATAACAGCGACGGTTACGGCCTCAACCTTAACCAGGTAATATTTGACAAGACGACTTTTGATAACCTGACACAGGGTGATGCCATCGTCGCCAAAGCGATTGCCGATCTCGAAGTCGCCAAGCAGGACACCATCGTACGTGTCTCTACTGCGTATTTTGATGTTTTAACAGCAATCGACACACTGGAAACGGCCAGCGCAGAGAAAAAAGCCATCGGCAAGCAACTGGAACAGAGTAAGGAACGTTTCAACGTTGGCCTGTCTGCGATCACTGACGTAAAAGAGCAACAGGCAAGTTATGATATCTCCGTTGCTGATGAGATCATCGCCACCAACGATTTATCGAACAAACGTGAAGCCCTGCGTTTTATCATCAATACCTACCCTGAAAACCTGAAGATCGCTGATGAAAACATGCCCCTGGTCATACCGGAGCCGATGGACATCGATGCCTGGCAGGAAAGGTCA
>JADFWE010000232.1 GCA_015222915.1 Pseudomonadota bacterium
GATAAAAACATTGTTTGTATGTAACTACGTAGGTCGGGCACTGCCCGACAGACTACAGCTAATAGGAGTGCCATGAAGGTGGGTACTGCCCACCCTACAAAAACTAAAAGCTTTTCCTTTGCGTCTTTGCGGCTCTGCGCGAGAATAATTGTTTTTGCTTTTAACGAACGACGAATAACGCCGCCTTTGTGTCAATACCAGGCTTTTATCTGGTTGCATAAATTCTTCGGGTATTTCTTGATAAATTAATATATACATTAATTTATTGGTGTATTTTGCGGAAAAACTGTTTTTTTAATGTGTTTGGGTTGATAATAAAGATCATAACAATAAAAAATAATATGAATCCTGTCAGGAGATGGGTTGCGCAATGGATCAAAAAACACATAACAAAGCAGGCATGTCCGAGCTCTGGGACAGCTCTGCGTTTTACGGTGAGAGCGCAGCCTGGCTCGAGTCGATGTATGAGACCTATCTCAGTCACCCGGATCGTCTGGAAGATAAGTGGCGCTCTTATTTTGACAGCCTGGTTTCTACGGACGGTTTTGCGACGACATCCGGCCGCTCTTCCGAGGTCTCTCCCAGGGAGATGCATGATTACTTTATCAATTATGCCGAGCATAAACATGTCCGCGGATACGAAGCCTTAACCAGCGCCGACCATGAACGCAAACAGGTGCAGGTACTACAGCTGATCAATGCCTACCGCTTCCGCGGCCATCAGGTGGCTGATATCAATCCCATCGGCGGGCGGCGTGAATCTGAGGTGGCAGAGCTAACACTGCAGTATCATGATCTTTCAGAGAATGATCTGGACCTGGTGTTCGAGACCGGTTCGCTGGCAGCGACAGGAACGCTTTCCTTAAAAGAGATATTTAAAGTCGTGCAGCAGACCTACTGTGGCAAGGTGGGCGTCGAATACATGCACATCACAGAGACAACAGAAAAACGCTGGCTGCAGAAACGCCTGGAAAATGCGCGCGGCAAAATCCAGCTGAACAAGAAAGAAAAAATAAATATTCTGCAGCAGCTGACTGAAGCAGAAGGTCTGGAGCGTTACCTGCACTCGAAGTATGTCGGGCAGAAACGTTTTTCACTGGAAGGCGGAGAGTCGCTGATCCCGCTGCTGGATGAACTGGTACAGTTTGCCGGAAAACAAAAGATAAAAGAGATCGCTATCGGCATGGCGCATCGCGGCCGACTCAACGTGTTGATCAACATCCTCGGTAAGATCCCGAAAGAACTGTTTCAGGAATTTGAAGGCACCAAGGTGAAGCGTGAGATTACCGGCGATGTGAAATACCATCTGGGTTATTCCTCCGATATGCAGACCCCCGGCGGGCCGGTGCACCTGGTGCTGGCATTTAATCCTTCGCATCTGGAAATCGTGGCACCGGTGGTCGAAGGCTCGGTGCGGGCCAGGCAATGGCACCGCGGTGACCGTGAAGGTAACGAGGTCATCCCGGTACAGATCCACGGTGATGCCGCCTTCTCCGGCCAGGGCGTGGTGATGGAGACACTGCAGATGTCACAGTCGCGTGGTTATCTGACTCACGGCACGGTGCATATCGTCATCAATAACCAGATTGGTTTTACTACCAGTGCACAGCAGGATGCACGCTCGACGTACTACTGTACCGATATCGCCAAGATGGTCGGCGCACCGATCTTTCATGTTAACGGTGACGATCCTGAAGCGGTTGTGGCAGTAACGCGAACCGCGTTGAAATTCCGCAACAAGTTCAAAAAAGATGTGGTGATCGATATGGTGTGTTACCGCCGTCATGGTCACAACGAAGCAGATGAACCCTCGGCAACGCAGCCCATGATGTACAAAAAGATTCGTGCGCTGGACACCACCAGAACATTGTATACGCAGAGACTGGTTGATGAAGGCGTGCTGACGCAGGGCCAGGGTGAAACCATGGCGCACGATGCACGCAAGACGCTGGAAAGAGGCGAGTGCGCGGTGCCGCATATCCTGCCTGAATCTAAAGCTGATATGACGACGCATCTGAACTGGAGCCGATACCTGACGGATTCGATCCTGAAAGATGTCGATACCAGTGTGCCGCTGCATAAGTTGAGAGAAGTGGCAGCAGTATTCGATCATATACCGGAAGGTTTTCAGCTACAGTCGCGTGTCGAAAAGGTTGTTGCTGACAGGATAAAGATGACGGCCGGCGCGCTGGCGATAGACTGGGGCTATGCCGAACTGATGGCCTACGGTACCTTGCTGAAAGAAGGGTTCTCGGTCAGGTTGTCCGGGCAGGACAGTGGTCGCGGTACCTTTTTTCACCGCCATGCCGTTCTGCATAATCAGGTCGATGGCAGTTCATATACACCGTTGCGTCAGCTCGGTGATGATAAAAGCAATTTCCGGGTTTTTGATTCGCTGTTATCCGAGCTGGCGGTACTCGCTTTCGAATACGGTTTTTCCACAACCGAACCGGAAACGCTGGTTCTGTGGGAAGCGCAGTTCGGTGATTTCGCCAACGGTGCGCAGGTGGTCATCGACCAGTTTATCTCTGCCGGTGAGCATAAATGGGGGCGTGCCAGTGGACTGGTGATGCTGCTGCCTCACGGTTTTGAAGGTCAGGGTGCCGAGCACTCTTCTGCCAGGCTGGAGCGATATCTGCAACTGTGCTCGGTGCACAATATGCAGGTCTGCGTGCCGAGTACACCGGCGCAGATATTTCATCTGCTGCGCAGACAGATGGTGCGCAACTGCCGGAAACCGCTGATCGTGATGACGCCGAAAAGTTTATTGCGCCACAAACTGTGCATCAGCACGCTGGAAGACCTGACGCAGGGTAAGTTCAACTGGGTGCTGCCGGAAGTTGATGAGATTGATGCTGATAAGACGAAGCGGGTGATTATCTGCAGCGGCAAGATCTATTACGAACTGCTGGAAGCGCGCCGTGTAAACCGTATCCACGACATCGTTCTGTTACGTGTCGAACAGATCTATCCATTCCCCGGTGAGCAGCTGGATGCACTGCTGGAGCAGTACGGTCATACCTGTGATCTTATCTGGTGTCAGGAAGAACCAAAGAATCAGGGAGCATGGGATTTTATCAAGCCGAGGATACCTGCGATGATCAGTGAGCGATGGCAGCTGGGTTATATCGGCCGGCAGCCGTCATCAGCACCTGCCGTGGGCTCGGCAAAACTGCACGCTAAAGAGCAGCAGGAAATAATCAACACGGCACTCAATATAAAGACGACAGACCAATAATGGCATAAATATGAAAACTGAAATAAAAGTTCCGGTCTTACCTGAATCCGTTGCCGATGCAACGATAGCCGGCTGGTATAAAAAACCGGGTGAAAGGATAAACGAGGATGAAGTGCTGGTCGATCTGGAGACCGATAAGGTTATCCTGGAAGTGCCGGTGGTAAATGCCGGTGTGGTCAAAGAGATATTGTTTGCCGTAGGTGATACGGTCACCGCAGGACAGGTGCTTGCGATTATCGATGAGGCTGTCGATGAAAGCAGTGAAGATTCTGTGTCGTCAGGAACTGATGAGAACAAAGCTGTAGCTGCGGTATCCATCGCCGCGATGAGTCCATCGGTACGAAAACTGATCTCAGAAAACGTTATTGATGAAACGCAGCTTGTCGGCAGCGGGAAGAATGGCCGGATCTTAAAACAGGATGTCGAAAACTATCTGAAGAACAGGAGGACGGGAGCGGGTTCTGCGGAGACTTCATCTGCTCATGTTCAGGAAAAAGCCAAAGCGGGTGTGATACTGCCGGAAACCGATAGAAAGGAAGCGAAAGGTGAAGTTTTATCGGCGACGGATCGTGTGCAGCGCCGTGTACCGATGACACGTCTGCGTGCCCGTATTGCTGAGCGTCTGGTGCAGTCACAACAACAGGCGGCGATACTGACGACGTTTAACGAAGTCAATATGAAACCGGTGATGGATATACGTGCTCGTTATAAAGAAAGTTTTGAGAAAAAGTATGGCGTACGTCTCGGCTTCATGTCATTTTTCGTGCAGGCCTGTGTCGAAGCGCTGAAACGTTTTCCGGAGATCAATGCTTCTATCGACGGTAACGACATCGTCTATCATGGTTTCTATGATATCGGTGTCGCAGTCTCCGGGCCGAATGGTTTAGTGGTGCCGGTATTGCGTGACGCTGATGTGCAGACCATATCAGAGATCGAGCAATCCATCGTCAACTATGCGGTTAAGGCAAGGGACAATAAGCTGGCGATCGAAGATATTACCGGCGGTACTTTTACCATCTCAAATGGCGGTGTATTCGGTTCGATGTTATCGACACCGATCCTCAATCCGCCGCAGAGTGCGATTCTGGGTATGCATAATATTACCGAACGTGCCATGGTGGTCGATGGTGAGATCGTGATCCTGCCGATGATGTACCTGGCGCTGTCATATGATCATCGCCTGGTCGATGGCAAGAGCGCCGTGCAGTTTCTGGTGACCGTCAAACAACTGTTAGAAGATCCTTCCCGGATTTTACTGGGGGTGTGACATGACTAAAAAACAGGAAAAACAATGGGATGTCGCTGTTATCGGTGCGGGTCCTGCCGGTTATGTGGCGGCGATACGCTGTGCGCAGCTGGGATTAAAGACAGTCTGTATCGATGAATGGATAAATCACGCGGGTGAGTTTTCGCTCGGGGGCACCTGTCTGAACGTCGGTTGTATCCCGTCAAAAGCGTTGCTCGAATCCTCCCGTCTCTATCAGCAGGCGAAAGAGGAATTTGCTGTACACGGTATTTCTGCCACTTCACTGAAAGTTGATGTGAAGCAGATGCAGGCGCGAAAACAGAAAGTGGTGCAGGATCTGACGCAGGGCATCCAGACATTATTCAAAGCCAATGGTGTCAGTCTGATCAGTGGCCGGGCGAAGATAACATCGATCAACAAGATCGAGATTTCCGATCGCAGCACACGAAAAAAAATCGAGGAACTGCATGCCAGGAATATCATCATCGCTACCGGTTCATCGCCGGTAAGGCTGCAGCAGGCGCAGATTAGCGATGACTGCATCCTCGATTCGGCGGCAGCACTGGAGATCGACAAGGTACCCAAACGCCTGGGCATCATAGGGGCCGGTGCGATCGGTCTGGAGCTGGGCAGTGTCTGGTCGCGCCTGGGCTCAGAAGTGGTGATACTGGAAGCGATGCAGGACTTTTTGCCGATGGTTGATAAAAAACTGGCTAACCTGATGAAACGAAGTTTAGTTAATAAAAATTCAGCAAGCCGGCTGGATATCCGTCTGAATGCCCGTCTGATTTCTGCAGAAGTTAAAAATAAAAAAGTGCAGGTCATCTACGAAGATACTGCCAGCTCGAATAAGCGAGGTGAGATAAAAGAACGTTTCGACAAACTGGTGATAGCGGTCGGGCGAAAACCCAACAGTGACCGTCTGTTCGGAGAAGAGCTCGGTATAGAAAGAGATGAGCGAAGTTTTGTACTGGTCAATAAAAAATGCCAGACCAGCGTGCCGCATATCTACGCCATCGGCGATGTCGTGCGCGGCCCGATGCTGGCGCACAAAGGTTCAGAGGAAGGGCTCATGGTCGCTGAGCACATCGCCGGTAATTTTGCCGAAGTAAATTATGACCTGATACCGTCGGTCATCTACACACACCCTGAACTCGCCTGGGTCGGCAAGAACGAAGCAGAGTGCAAAGCTGCCGGCATCGAATATAAAGTCGGCAGTTTCCCCTTCATCGCCAGTGGCCGCGCCCGTGCGATGAATGAGTCAGAAGGTCTGGTAAAGATCATCACAGACGCCGGAAGCGACAGGGTCATCGGCGTGCATATCTTTTCAGCGCAGGCATCGGAGCTCATCGCGCAGGCGGTGCTGATGATGGAGATGCAGGCCACAGCAGAAGACATCGCGCTCACCGTGTTTGCACACCCGACACTGGCAGAAGCTTTTCATGAAGCCGCGCTGGCAGTTAATGGCCGGGCGATACATATTAAAAACTAAAAAGCGTTAGCCGCGAAAAAAGAAAAATTTATTCTCGCAAAGGCGCAGAGGACGCAAAGTAAAAACCTTTGTTATTTGTTGTCATTCTGAACGATAGTGAAGAATCTTACACTTTCAAAATACCGTAGTAGCCAGATTCTTCGACTCCACTGCGTTACGCTCAGAATGACACCAAATATTTTGTTTGTATCTTTGCGTCCTCTGCGCCTTTGCGAGAATTTTTGTTTTTTCCTGGTATCTATTCACCAGACTTTATGATGAAATAAATAAAACCCCTACAGAGAACCAAATGAATTTACACGAATACCAGGCGAAGCAGGTCTTTGCTTCCTACGGCATGCCGGTGCCGAATAATCAGGTGGTCAAAGCGGTTGCCGATGTGCCCGCTGCACTGAAAAAACTTTCAGGCGAACGCTGGGTAGTGAAAGCGCAGGTGCATGCCGGTGGTCGCGGTAAAGCCGGTGGTGTCAAACTTGTAGATTCTGCCGGAGCGGTATCGCAGGCGGTGGACGCGATGCTGGGCACCAACCTGGTGACCTACCAGACCAATGAACAGGGCCAGCCGGTCAACCAGGTATTGATCGAAGAGATAAGCAATATAAAAAATGAGCTTTATCTCGGTGCAGTGATCGACCGTTCATCGCAACGTGTCGTCATCATGGCATCAACCGAAGGTGGCATGGAGATCGAGAAGGTCGCCGCCGAGACACCCGAAAAAATTCTTAAAGTCACCATCAACCCGTTGACCGGGCTGCAGCCCTATCAGTCGAGAGAGCTGGCTTTCGGTTTGGGCCTGGAAGGTGATCTGATCAAACAGTTTGCTGTGATGCTGAATGGCTTCGCAAAGATGTTTGTCGAAAAAGATCTGAGTCTGGTCGAGATCAACCCGCTTGTGATCACCGATGAAGATCAGCTGATCTGCCTCGATGGCAAGATCAATATCGATGATAATGCGTTATACCGGCAGAAAGAGATATTCGCCATGCGCGATGAATCACAGGAAGATGAACGTGAAAACCGTGCCAAAGAATGGGACCTTAACTATATCTCTTTAGATGGCGATATCGGTTGTATGGTCAATGGAGCGGGTCTGGCGATGGCGACCATGGATCTGATAAAACTCTGCGGCGGCGAACCGGCAAACTTTCTCGATGTCGGCGGTGGCGCGACCAAAGAACGTGTCAGCGAAGCCTTCAAGATAATCCTGTCCGATGCAAACGTAAAAGGCATACTGGTCAACATCTTCGGCGGCATCGTGCGTTGTGATCTTATCGCCGAAGGTATCATCGGCGCAGTCGAAGAAGTGCATGTGGATGTGCCAGTGGTAGTGCGACTGGAAGGTAACAATGCCGAACGTGGCAGCCAGTTACTGTCAGAGAGCGGCGTTAATATAATTGCCGCCAATGACCTGACCGATGCTGCTAA
>JADFWE010000233.1 GCA_015222915.1 Pseudomonadota bacterium
GCACTAAATGTTGTTGCTTTTATCTTAGCGTTCTCTGCGCCTTTGCGAGAGTGATTTTTTAAAGATTTCGATATCCGTTATGTGCCGATTTCAGTCGTAGAGCAGCAGAAACATGCAAGTCTGTGCTGCTACACATTATTCATCAGTCGCTTTTTTCTTTGTGGTCTTTTTTTTGACCGCTTTCTTTTTAACGGACTTTTTCTTCACCGTTTTTTTCTTCGTGGTTTTCTTTTTAGCCGCTGATTTCTTCTTCACTACCTTTTTCTTGGCTACTTTTTTCTTCTTGCCACGGCGGAATGGAGCAGCAGCCAGCAGCTCTTCACATTCTTTCTGGGTCAGTGATTTTGGTTCGCGATCTTTGGGGATCTTGGCGTTTTTCATGCCGTCGGTGATGTAAGGGCCCCAGCGACCGTTGAGGATCTCGATATCAGTGCCGGGGAAATTCTTGATGTGTTTGTTGGCATCAAATTCTTTTTTCGCCGCAACCAGCTCCATCGCCTGCTCGAATGTGATGTTGTATGGATCGATACCTTTGTCCTGATATTCTTTATTGATCGAGACGAACTTGCTGGCGTATTTTACGTAAGGACCGAAACGACCATAGTTGGTCGACAGTGCTTCGCCTTCAGGGGTCTCACCGAGATCACGCGGCAACTGTAGCAGGAAGTAAACATCGTCCATGGTGATGTCGGCCATCTTCTGGCCGGGGCGCAGGCTGGCGAAACGCGGTTTCTCTTCGTCGTCTTTGTCGCCGATCTGTACGAACGGACCATAGGGTCCCATGCGCACGGAAACCGGCTTGCCGCTCTCTTCATCAGTGCCGATATGGCGTGACTGCGCGACATCAGCGCGGCTGACATTCTCTTCGATATGGTCGACGGCTTCTTTGAACGGAGTCCAGAAGTTTTCCAGCAGCGGTACCCAGTCATGTTCGCCGCGGGCGATGCTGTCCAGTTCGTCTTCCAGTTCAGCGGTAAATTCGTAATCTACGTACTTGGTGAAGTGTTCGGTGAGAAAACCGTTAACGATGCGACCTATATCGGTCGGCGTGAAACGGCGGCTTTCCAGTTCGACATAGTTGCGGTTGACCAGTGTCGAGATGATGCTGGCGTAGGTCGAGGGCCGGCCGATGCCGAATTCTTCCAGTGTTTTTACCAGGCTGGCTTCTGTGAAACGCGGAGGCGGTTCGGTGAAGTGCTGTTCGTTACGGATCTCCAGCAGATTGATCTTCTCGCCCTGAGTCAATTCCGGCAGTAATTTTTCTTTGCTGTCGTCGGTTTTATCATCGTCGCTGTCTTCCATGTACAGTGACATGAAACCGGGAAACTTGATGGTTGAACCGCTGGCGCGGAAGATATTGCCTTCACCACAGCCCAGCTGAACGCTGACCGTATCCAGTGTGGCGTGGATCATCTGGCAGGCCATGGTGCGTTTCCAGATCAGTTCATAAAGTGCAAACTGGTCGGGTTTGAGTCGATCTTTGATCTCTTCCGGTGTATGGCGGACAGAGGTTGGACGTATCGCCTCATGCGCTTCCTGGGCATTTTTTGATTTATTTTTAAAGATGCGTACATCGTCAGGCAGGTTGTTTTTACCGTAGCGTTCCTCGATCAGGCCGCGGATCTCGGCGATGGCTTCATCGGCCAGGTGCAGCGAGTCGGTACGCATGTAGGTGATCAGGCCGACGGTCTCACCACCGATATCGATACCTTCATACAGGTTCTGTGCCGTGCGCATAGTGCGCTGTGCGGAAAAACGTAGTTTTCTGGCGGCTTCCTGCTGCATGGTCGAGGTGGTGAATGGTGCTGACGGGTTGCGTTTACGTTCTTTCTTCTCTACCTTGTCGACACTGAGTTTGCCATTGGCTGCTTTCAACAAGGTGTCGCGTGTTGCCGTAGCTGATTCGGTGTTAGTGATACTGAACTGTTTTATCTTTTCGTCTTTATACAGGTATAACTTGCTCTGAAACGGTGAGCTTTCCTTCTCGACATCGGCTTCGATGGTCCAGTATTCCTGAGGCTCAAAAGCTTCGATGGCCAGTTCGCGCTCGACGATAAGGCGCAGCGCCGGGCTCTGTACGCGTCCTGCTGACAGGCCGCGCTGAACTTTTTTCCACAATAAAGGCGACAGGTTGAAGCCGACCAGGTAATCCAGTGCGCGACGAGTCTGCTGTGCGTCGATCAGATTATGCGACAGTTCACCGGGATTATCGATGGCTTCCTGAATAGCGCGTTTGGTCACTTCGTTGAAGGCGACACGGTGTACCTGTTTGCCTTCCAGCAGGCCTTTCTCATTCAATAGTTCGTAGAGATGCCATGAGATGGCTTCCCCCTCGCGGTCCTGGTCAGTCGCGAGATAGAGCGTGTCGGCTTTTTTCAGGAACTGTATGATCTTGTTGACGTGTTTTTCGTTTCTTTCGATGATCTGATATTTCATCGCGAAACCGTTTTCGGTATCGATAGCGTCAGCTTTCGGTATCAGGTCGCGCACGTGACCATATGAAGCGAGGACTTTAAAGTCCTTGCCCAGATATTTTTCGATGGTTTTCGCTTTGGCAGGCGACTCTACGATGACAAGGTTTTTGCTCATACAGCGGTATCGGGTGTTATATTTTTATTTGCTTGTTAGTCGGGGCTAATAGTTATAGTAGCCGGTTTTTTGCAGGAAGCTATTGCAGGAAGTCACTTACTTCGTCAAATATAAAATCTTCCATCAGCGCGATATTGTATTCTTCGCCGGGCTGGTTATGCAACACGATCATGATGATCCATTTCAGCTGCTCTGCGTCGAGCGGGTGGCTCAAGGCTACTACGCGGTCGAGGATCAGCTCGCGGGTGACGGTATTCAGTATGCCCGTCTGTTCGAGAAAATGTAAAAAGCCGATACTTTCGATACCGATGAGCTTTTTCTCCTGCTCGCTATAAATACGTGTGCTGGTCTCTCTTACCGTCTCAAATTTTTGTTTGTCCTGTAGCTCGGCTAAATCTTCCAGCCAGTCAAAAGCCTGGTTGATCTCCTGGTTCTGAAAGCCCATTTCCTCCAGACGTGGCTGGATGCGGTCACGGTCATCTGTGACACGGCTGTTCCTGTTTAGTTCGTCGTCATCGAGGTAGCGCTCGAATAAAAACATCAGAACATCAACAACGGACTGTTTAATTATCATTCAAATATCCTGTAAATCCTGGTTATGGGTGCTATAAAATTCCTTGCAGATCAGTAAGTAAGCGGGTCTGCAAGACGACTTTAGCTGACGCGTGTGTAACAGCCGTCCTGGCTGGCAACGATGCCTTCGAGTTCGAGAATAAGCATCATCGAAGCGATTTCGGCAGCGCTGAAATGGCTGCGAAGCACCAGTTCATCGATGCTGGCAGGCTCATATGCGAGGCATTTGAGCAGTTTTTGGTGATCCGGGTCAAGTGTATTGTGTCTATCTTTTGAATTTTCCGGGGTATGCTGCTCAGGTTTTAGTGGATATTCAACCTCGTTATCCAGTGATTCCTGTAGCGGGTTAAGGAGTTCTTCGAAGATGTCATCGGCCGATTCGACCAGCTTCGCGCCCTGGCGGATAAGCTGATGACAGCCTCTGGCCATCGGGTTGTGAATGGAACCTGGGATGGCAAATACTTCCCGGTTCTGTTCCAGCGCGTAACGTGCTGTGATCAGGGAGCCGCTCTTCAGCGCTGCCTCTACCACCAGTGTGCCGAGTGACAGTGCGCTGATCAGACGGTTACGGCGGGGGAAAAAACCGCGCTGCGGCTGGATGCCGATGGGCATCTCCGAGACGACAGCACCGTTTTCACTGATCTGCTGCGCCAGTTTCTGGTGTTGTGCCGGGTAAACGATATCCAGTCCGTGTGCCACTACGGCGATGGTGCCGGCCAGCCCCTGCAGCGCTCCTTCATGGCTGGCGCCGTCGATGCCGCTGGCGAGACCGCTGGTGATGGTGATGCCTTTATTCGACAGGTGGCTGGCAAATTCTCTGGCTGTGCTGCGGCCTGCAGCGGTAGGGTTGCGGGTGCCGACCATCGCCAGCTGCGGCTGCTTCAGATAGTCGATGTCCCCCCTCACATATAATAAGGGCGGAGCATCAGAGAGTTGTTTGAGCTGTGCCGGGTAAGCGGTATCCGCCAGTGTGATGATATGGTGATCCGGCTGCGCCAGCCATTCCAGGTCTGCGCTTATATCCGGTCTTTCACCATGTGTTAGTGCGGAGATGATGCTGCTTTTGAGTCCGAGGTCGCTTAGTTGCCGGTGGCTGGCATCCAGTGCTGCGGCGACGGTACCAAAGGTTTCGAACAGCTGATTAAATGCTGTTGCGCCGATATCGGCCGTGTGGTGCAGGTAGAGCCAGCTGTCGATAGTATCGGCGGGAGTGCCGGTTGATGTGCTGCTGGATTGTTGCGCTGCAGTCCCTGCATATTCGTTCCTGATCTTTTTCATCCATGAATCTTACATCATCAGGGTAAGGCTCTCACCTTATTTAACGTGGTCAGCACCCGTGGCCAGCCGGCCAGCTATCCAGCCATCTAGTATTTTGGTGTATGCAGGAAATCGTTCTTACGGATAACACGGGTAGATTCAAGTGTCAGTGCGTAACTGACCTGATCAAAGGTTTTAAATATTATGACCAGGCCGCTGCGCTCATTCGGCAGTTTTACCGGTTCGCTGCGACGCTTGTCGAAACGGTCTCTCACCGTTTCGCCATTGGAGAAAGTAGCCAGCAGGTGGCCGACTTCCATACCATCGCGTTCACCTTTGTTGATAACGATGATCTGATATTGAGCGACGCCGAACAGCGCATCATAAAGGGAGATAATCTGTGCCTCGACCTCAGTTTCCGGTACGTGGGGGAAGTACAGGTTCTCCAGCTTGCTCTTGTCTTCCGGTAACAGGCGGTCACCGATCAAAATTTCGCGTTCGGTAAACGTCAGGTCGCCGCTAGCCGGGTCGCCATAGTTAACGATACGGACTTCACCGGAATACTTGGCTTCGTAACCCAGGGTCTTATTAGTCACCGGGTCGATCAGTGCGTCTCCCGGGTTAAACACGGAGAAGCGAACACGTTCTTTATCGATTTCGCCACGGATATAGACGCGGGCGCCAGAGCCGAGTATCAGGTGCGCACCTTCACTGCCGATGATGCGCGGGGCGCTGTCCAGCTGTTCTTTTGTAACGACCCTGGGTTTGGTCAGAAACTGGCGGATAGCATCACCGGGAATTGTCGGGATGGTTGCCTGTAACGCGGTACTGCGGATGCCGGGGCTTAGTTTCCGGACCGGCAGACCGTTATCACTCTTTACAGCAGTGCTTTGCTGACTGACCTGGATCTGTGGCTGGCCATTAACATAGATAAGCGTTAAAACATCACCGGGATAGATCAGATGCGGGTTTTTTACCTGCTGATTTTTTGACCAGATCTCCGGCCAGTACCATGGGTCTTTTAAGAACAGGCTGGAGATGCCCCACAGGGTATCGCCTTTTTTTACCGTGTATTGCCGGGGATGTTCGGCTTTTACCCGGATTTCTTTTTTCGGTGCTGCTTCTTTCGCTATGACTACCGGTTCTTCGGGCTCTGCTGCGGCAACGGGCTTCGGTTCAGATGTGCTGCAGCCCGTGATGCCTAATAGTATGGCTGGAAGTAGCCCTGAAAGCAGGAAAAAGGGTACAATATGTTGCGTTTGGGGCCGCGTTTGTGGTTGCATGCGAGAGCGCGATTTGGGAGTGTACGATAGTTTCATTTTTATTTTTATTCCCTTCTTGTTTTTTGCCCTTGTTTTTCTGATTTTATATGTTGGGTTTTTTATGCCCGGGCAGAATTTCAGGGTTGGGATTTTTGTTACTGTTCTCAATAGTTTAGTAGAGAAAGTTCTATTACTAAAGCAAGTTTTTCATTGAGTGTAGCAGAAATAAAAATATACGTGCTGATTCACGAATTTTCCCCTGAATCTTTCCGGAAATCTTTCAGCCAACATTTTGGTAGGGCCAGATGGCAATTTTAGATATATTACGATACCCCGATAAACGGCTGCGTACGGTAGCAAAGCAGGTCGATACGGTGGATGAAACGATTAAAGCACTGGTCGAAGATATGTTCGAAACCATGTACGAGGCTCCCGGTATCGGCCTGGCGGCGACGCAGGTGGACTTTCACCAGCAGATCATCGTGATCGACGTGTCCGAAGAGAAAGATCAGCCGTTATGTCTGATCAACCCCGAGATCCTGGAAGAAGAAGGCACCGAGAGCTGTGATGAAGGCTGCCTGTCGGTACCTGATATCTATGAGACGGTCGAACGTGCGGAAAAGGTGATCGTTAGAGCACTGGATCAGAACGGTGATGAATATACGCTGCAGGCGGACGGGCTGTTAGCCGTTTGCATCCAGCATGAGATGGATCATCTCAAGGGCAGGCTGTTCATCGATTACCTGTCACCGTTGAAGTTTCAGCGTGTCAAAAAACGCCTGTTGAAGCAGCAGCGTGAAGATCAGCGTCAGCTGGTTATGTGATCTGGTTCGTATCGTACGCTTACCCTTACTTTACCTTCTGTCCTTGTCCGCCTTCATCACTATGAGCCCTGATCTGTGAACCGCCCATTACGTATCATCTATGCCGGCACGCCGGATTTTTCTGTGCCGGCACTGGACGCGCTATTGGCTTCAGAACATGAAGTCGTGGCAGTGTATACCCAACCGGACCGTCCGGCGGGTCGCGGCAGAGGCTTTAGAGCCTCACCGGTAAAAGAAAAAGCGCTGGCCTTTGATGTGCCTGTGTATCAGCCTGAATCATTAAAAGACGAGCAGGCCTTAACAGAGTTGCAGGCGTTAGACGCTGACCTGATGGTGGTGACGGCTTACGGTCTGTTATTGCCGCCAGCTGTTCTGCAGGCGCCCCGACTGGGCTGCATCAATATCCATGCTTCATTATTACCGCGCTGGCGAGGTGCTGCGCCGATACAGCGCGCGATACTGGCGGGTGATACCAGGACCGGCATCACTATCATGCAGATGGATGAGGGCCTGGATACCGGTGATATGCTGGCGGTTGCTGAATGTGAGATCGGCCCTGAGGATACCGGTTCGACGTTGCACGATCGGTTGATGCTGCTGGGTGCAGAGACGCTGATGTCGGCGCTGCCTGCTATAGCTGAGCAGACGCTGCATGGTATCGTACAGCAGGATGATGTCGCCTGCTACGCATCTAAACTGAGCAAGGCGGAAGCGAAGATCGACTGGTCGGATTCTGCCGTCCAGATCGAACGCGCCATCAGAGCTTATAACGCCTGGCCGGTCGCATATTGCCGTTATGAAAAAAACAGCAAAACGGCTAACTTGCGACTCTGGCAGGCAGACGTCCTGGCTGAAGATGCGCCTGAAAAAAGTATTCCGGGGAAAGTCGTCGCCGAGTCGGCTGATGGTATCGATGTTGTCTGTGGCGAAGGCCTGCTGCGCATTACCCGTCTGCAGCCGGAAGGCAAGCGCCAGATGGCCGTGGCTGACTTTCTCAATGCAAATTCGCTGCTCGACCAGATCCTTGGTTAATACCCGACCGGTTTTATAGTTATGGAAAAATCTTCGCATTCTCAGAACAGGCGTAAAAAGCCAAAATCCGGAAATAAGCCGAACGCCAGGGTAGCGCTGGCCCGGCAGGCTGCGCTGAAATCCTTGAAGCAGGTCTTTGCCGGCATGTCTCTATCGGCCGTGCAGCCACAGTTTATCGATACGCTTGAAGACCGGCGTGACCGTGGTCTGGCCAATGAGATCGTCAACGGGGTCCTGCGCTGGCGCTGGCAGCTGGAGTTCTACACCTCGCAGTTGTTGAGTAAACCGCTGAAGGCGAAAGATAATGAAGTGCAGCTGATACTGCTGATGGCGCTTTATGAACTGACCGAGTGCCGGACACCTGATTACGCCATCATCAACGAAGCGGTCGAGCTGGTCAGAAAGTCGGGAAAGAAATGGGCAGCGTCGCTGGTCAATGCCATACTGCGACGCTTTACTCGTGAGAAAGAGCAGTTAACCGCTGCCGTCGAGCAGCAGAAAAATAGTGACTCGATCCGCTACTCGCATCCGTTATGGATCCTGCAGAAGATCAAGACAGACTGGCCGGACGACTGGCGGAATATCCTCGAACAGAATAATCAGCGGCCGGTTTTCTGGTTGCGGGTCAATCAGCAGCAATATACAGCAGAGCAATATCTGCAGTTGTTGAGTGAGCAGGAGATAGAAGCGGCACCCAGTCCGCTGTCTGAGGTGGCGTTGAAGCTGTCACAGGGGCTGGATGTACGCACCCTGCCTGGTTTTGCAGAGGGCGCGGTCTCGGTGCAGGATGTCGGCGCACAGCTGTGTGCTGAACTGTTATCGGTAGAAGATGACCAGCGTGTGCTCGATCTATGTGCTGCACCCGGCGGTAAAGCCTGTCATCTGCTGGAGCGCTATAGCGGAATAAAAGCGTTGCTGGCTGTCGAGCTTGAAGAGAAAAGGATGTTGCGGGTGACCGAAAATCTGCAGCGCCTGAAGCTTGAGGCAGAGCTGGTGGTGGCTGATGCGCGTGATCATGAACGATGGTGGGACGGTACGCTTTTTGACCGTATCCTGATCGATGCACCGTGTTCGGCCAGCGGCGTGATCCGTCGCCATCCTGATATCAAATCACTGCGCCGCGAATCTGATATCCAGCCATTGCAACAGCTGCAGAAAGAGATTTTAACGTCGGCGTGGCAGATGCTGGCGGACGGCGGCGAGCTGCTGTATATCACCTGCTCGATCTTCAGAGATGAGAACCAGAACCAGATGGCCGATTTTTTTGCGCGGTTTAGCGATGCAGAAGAGATAAAAATCGATGCAGGTGCCGGTCAGGCATGGGGGCGTGCCTGTGAATTTGGCCGGCAGTTGATGCCGGGTGAGTCCGGTGCCGATGGTTTTTATTTCTGCCGTCTGAAAAAAACAGTGAAAAAACAATAGAAGAAAACAGCCGATGAAAACCCTGTCTATAAAGCGTAGAATCCGTGCCATGAAACTTCCGGTCTTGTCTTTAGCTGTTAAAACGCTCTTACACCATCCTGTGCTGTCATGAATATTCTTATTTTAGGTGCCGGCCAGGTCGGTTCCAGCGTTGCCGAGAACCTGTCATCCGAGGCCAATGATATTACCCTGGTCGATACCAACATCACCCTGCTGGAAGAGCTGGGTGACCGTATGGATATCCAGACCGTCGTCGGTCATGCCTCGCATCCCGATGTGCTGGAGCGCGCCGGCATCGCTGATGCCGATATGCTGGTGGCGGTGACCAACAGCGATGAGACCAATATGGTTGCCTGCCAGATCGCGCACAGCCTTTTCAATACGCCGACAAAAATAGCACGTGTGCGATCACAGGAATATCTGAAACATCAGGAGCTGTTCAATGATGAAGCGCTGCCGGTCGATGTGCTGATCAGTCCCGAGCAGCTGATCGCGGAACATATCCAGCGTTTGATCGAATACCCTGGAGCGTTGCAGGTACTGGACTTTGCTGGAGGCAAGGCACGACTGGTCGGTGTGAAAGCTTATTACGGCGGGCCGCTGGTCGGACACGAGATAGCCGACCTTCGCAAACATATGCCGAGTGTCGATTCACGCGTGGCGGCGATCTTCCGCCGTGGTAAGGGTATCGTGCCGGATGGCCACCAGGTGATAGAGGCGGATGATGAAGTATTCTTTATCGCGGCGCGTAAAGATATCCGCGCGGTGATGGCCGAACTGCGCAAACTGGATAAACCGCTGAAGAAAATCATGCTTGCCGGCGGCGGTAACATAGGCAAACGTCTGGCCCAGGCGCTGGAGAAAAAACACCAGGTGAAGCTGCTGGAAAAAGATGAGCAGCGTTCAAAAGATCTTTCGCGTGAACTGGATAAAACCATAGTGTTGTGGGGCGATGCTGCTGATGAAGATCTGCTGCTGGAAGAAAATATCGATCAGATGGACGTCTTCTGTGCACTGACCAATGATGATGAAGCCAATATCCTGTCATCGATGCTGGTCAAACGTCTGGGGACTCGAAAGGTGATGTCAGTCATCAACCGCCACGCCTATGTCGATATGGTAGAGAGTCACGGCAGTATCGATGTCGCTATTTCGCCGCAGCAGATAACCATCAGCGGATTGCTGGCGCATGTGCGCCGTGGCGATGTGGTCGCAGTTCATTCTCTGCGTCGCGGCGCAGCGGAGGCCATCGAGGCGATTGCGCACGGCGATAAGGCAACATCAAAAGTGATCGGTAAGAAGGTCGAAGACATAAAGCTGCCAAAGGGGACCACTATCGGTGCCATCATCCGCGGTGATGAAGTCATCATGGCACATCACGATATCGTTATCGAGAATGAAGATCATCTCATCATGTTCCTGCTGGATAAAAAGAAATTTAACGCAGTAGAGAAACTGTTTCAGGTCGGCGTAACATTCTTCTGATGATGAACCGCGTTATCTGCATAAAAATAATTTTCACACCCTGATATGCAAGTTGCAGTAATACAAAAGATCATCGGCCTGTTTGTTATGTTGTTCAGCATAACCCTGCTGCCCCCCGTTGTTATCGACCTGATCTATCAGGAAGGTTATGCCCATAACTTCTTCTACAGTTATCTTTTTTTACTGGGTGTTGGTGCTGTGCTGTTTTTTCCGGTCAGGAACAAAAGCAGTGACCTGCGTCTGCGGGACGGCTTTGTGGTCGCGGTACTGTTCTGGCTGGTGCTGGGGCTGGCAGGGGCTCTGCCTTTCTATACCTACGAAGGTATGGATATCGCACTTGCTCATGCCATCTTTGAATCAATCTCCGGTTTGACGACTACCGGTGCGACGGTGCTCGTCGGTCTTGATGATATGCCGCACAGTATTCTGTTCTATCGGCAGGAACTGCAATGGCTGGGCGGCATGGGTATCATCGTGCTGGCTGTTGCGGTGATGCCTATGCTGGGTGTCGGCGGTATGCAGCTATACAAGGCTGAAACCCCCGGCCCGGTAAAAGACAGCAAGTTAACGCCACGCATTGCTGAAACCGCAAAGGCGCTATGGTACATCTATCTGAGCCTGACGGTGGTTTGTACCATCGCATACTGGCTGGCTGGCATGACATTTTTTGATGCGCTCGCGCACAGTTTTTCTACCGTTTCTAACGGTGGTTTCTCCACGCATGACGGCAGCGTGAACTATTTTGATAATGCGGTCATCGAGCTGGTAGCGATCGTCTTTATGCTGCTCGGTGGAATCAATTTTGCTCTGCACTTTTCTGTAGTGCGTTCAAAAAGTCTAATGCCATATTTCCGTGACTCTGAATTTCGCTTTTATGCGGCCATGCTGAGCGTAGTGTTTTTATTGTCGACCTATGTGCTGTACACGCAGTCGATACTGCATGATTTTCCGCTGGCATTTCGTGAGGCCGTGTTTCAGACCGTCTCGATAACCACGACATCCGGTTTTGTGACCGCTGACTATTCGACCTGGCCTGTGTTTATACCGGTGCTGCTCATCTTCTCAAGTTTTATCGGTGGCTGCGCCGGCTCGACGGGCGGCGGTATAAAAGTGATACGGATATTACTGTTGATCAAACAGGGGCAGCGGGAAATCCTGCGACTCATCCATCCTAACGCCCAGGTGACGGTGAAGATCGGCAGGCAGCCGGTAAAGAATTCAGTGATCAATGCGGTATGGGGTTTTTTTGCGGCCTATATCGCGCTGTTCACGCTGATGATGCTGACCCTGATGTTTACCGGTCTCGATCAGGTGACGGCATTTTCAGCTGTTGCCGCGACCTTGAACAATCTTGGTCCGGGGCTTGGTGATGTGACACATAACTATGCAAGTCTGTCTGATTTTAACTTGATGGTTTTGTGTTTTTCTATGCTGCTGGGCCGGCTGGAAATTTTTACGCTATTGGTCTTGTTCATGCCGGCATTCTGGCGGAAATGATCTGGACGGGCTGAAGCGATGCGTACAAAAGATTCAAATAAAGATCGTCACCGCTTTAAAATCGAGTTGTTGCATCCGCGGCACTGGCTTACCTGGATCGGTCTCGGTTTCTATTTCATATTTACCCTGCTGCCGCTGTCGCTGGTCGATGATATAGGCTGCCGTTTGGGCCGGTTCGCTGCGAGTAAGAATAAAAAACGTTTTAATATTGCAGTAACCAACCTCTCTCTGTGTTTTCCAGAAAAAAGTCCTGCTGAGATTAAGCAGATGGCGCTGGGTCATTTCCAGGCGCAGTTTCGCAGCGTATTGCATTATTTTATCCTGTGGTGGCGTCCGCTGTTCATCGTCAGAAAAAAGATTGTTAGATCCGGGTTTGAGCAGATAGATGATTACCGTGAGCAGGGAAAAAACGTCATCATCCTGTTGGTGCACAGTGTCGGGCTTGATTTTGCCAACCCGGCGATAACGCCATATTACAATACGGTGGCGCCTTATAAAAAGATGAGGAATCCAGTGATCGACTGGCTGATAGCAAAGGCGCGATTGCGCTTCAGCAAGATACACGGGGGTAAACTATTTAGCCGTGAGGATGGTCTGCGGCCATTGATCAGAGAAGTGCGTGCTGGAAATATTCTGGTCTATCTTGCCGATGAAGACCTGGGCGAAAAGCATTCCATCTTCGTGCCTTTTTATGGCGTGCCGAAAGCGACCCTGCCAGTATTGGGCCGCCTGGCGCAGACCTGTAATGCGGTAGTATTGCCATGTGTCAGTTGCTATGAGCCTGACAAAAAACGTTATGAGGTAAAGCTTTTGCCGAAGATTGAGGAGATGCCAAGCGGCGATGATATGGTCGATAGTTTAAAGATGAATGCAGCGATCGAATCAGCTATAGATGAGTGCCCGGTACAATACTTCTGGACGCTGCGATATTTTCAAACCCGTCCGCCGGGTGAGGCATCGGTATATGACTGAGAACACGATCACCGTTAAGCCGATGCCAGGTTATTCCGCCGGGCGCTTGCAGGAATCTGAGCCTGATAAGCGTTTGCTCAAGTCGTCGCCCAGATCGTCTCCCAGGTCGCCGCTCAGGTCTCTGTTCAAACAGCTGAAACATAAAACCGGTGAAGCGATACTGCAATACAATATGATCGAGGACGGCGACCGCGTCATGGTATGTCTGTCCGGCGGTAAAGACAGCTATACCATGCTGGAGCTGTTACTTGCACTGCAGAAAAAAGCGCCGATATCATTCGAGCTGGTGGCGGTAAACCTCGATCAGAAACAGCCGGGATTTCCCGAAGAGATATTGCCGGCTTATCTCGACGAGCTCGGTGTCGAGTTTCATATCATCGAGCAGGATACCTATAGCATCGTTAAAGATAAGATTCCGGAAGGAAAAACCACCTGTGGTTTATGCTCGCGCCTGCGTCGTGGCATCCTGTATTCCTTTGCCGATAAGATCGGTGCGACAAAGATTGCACTGGGCCATCATCAGGATGATATCGTCGAAACATTCTTTCTCAATATGTTCTTTAACGGTCAGCTGAAGGCCATGCCGCCAAAACTGCGCAGTGATGATGGTCGGCACGTGGTTATCCGTCCACTGGCGTTGTGTCGTGAAGATGATATCCAGCGCTATTCTGATTTTAAGATCTACCCGATTATCCCCTGTAATCTTTGTGGTTCACAGGAAAACATGCAGCGCAAAAAAGTGAAGAAAATGCTGGCTGAGTGGGAACAGGAAACCCCGGGACGTACAGAGATGATCATGCGCAGCCTTTCTCACGTCGTGCCTTCACATCTGGCTGATGATAACTGTTTTGATTTTAAAAACTGCTGATATGTCATGTAAAATCTTTATTATTAAGAGTACTATCGAGAAAATACTGGCTTAACCGAAATGAACAGTGCTGGTGTAGCGGGGTGGCTAGCAGGTCTGGCAATGGATCTGTAAGGAGAACGGAGGAACGTTTTGATTAAAAGAAATATTTGTTTTGATGGTCTGCTGGTGATAACGACCTGCACTGAAAAAGTGACCGGAGCAGAGTTGATCGAAAGTGCACACTGGATGATCGAAAATTTCGATAGCTTGATGAAGCCCGGGTTCAGTCAATTGTTCGATGCATTGCAGGCCGATACAGAGTCCGTTAGTGAAGATGATATCCATCGCATATCACA
>JADFWE010000234.1 GCA_015222915.1 Pseudomonadota bacterium
GGTTCACCAAAACGTCGCGAGATCGGTCATGGCCGTCTGGCGAAACGTGGTGTCTTAGGTGTCATGCCTTCGGAAGAAGATTTTCCGTACACTATCCGTGTGGTCTCTGAAATCACAGAGTCAAACGGTTCGAGCTCTATGGCATCGGTCTGTGGTACCAGTCTTTCGCTGATGGATGCCGGTGTGCCGATCAAAGCACCTGTTGCCGGTATCGCTATGGGTCTGATCAAAGAAGGTGATGATTTCGCTGTACTGTCTGACATCCTGGGTGATGAAGATCACCTCGGCGATATGGACTTTAAAGTGGCCGGTTCTGAAGACGGTATCTGTGCATTGCAGATGGATATCAAGATCGATGGTATCACCAGAGAGATCATGGAGAAAGCACTGGAGCAGGCGAAAGCCGGCCGTAACTTTATCCTTGGTGAGATGAATAAAGTGATCTCTGAAACCAGTTCAGAGATGTCACAGTACGCACCTCGCTACCTGAACATCAAGATTCACCCGGACAAGATCCGTGATGTGATCGGTAAAGGTGGCGCGGTCATCCGTGCATTAACAGAAGAAACCGGTGCTGCCATCGATATCGATGATGACGGTAACGTGAAGATCTCTTCAAGCGATCTGGCTGCTGCTGAAGAAGCCAGAAAACGTATCGAGCAGATTACATCCGATGCTGAGGTAGGTGTGATCTACAATGGTACGGTGAAGAAGATCATGGACTTCGGCGCCTTCGTCGAGATCCTTCCTGGAAAAGACGGTCTGGTTCATATCTCGCAGATCTGTGAAGAGCGTGTTGAGAACGTCAGTGACAAACTGTCTGAAGGCGACACCGTCAAAGTGAAAGTACTGGAGATCGATCGTCAGGGTCGTATCCGCTTAAGCATGAAAGATGTCGAGGCTGAAGTTGCCTGATCTTTCGCGTGCTAAACGTCTAATGTGAGAACATTCTGACGCGAATAAAAAAGGAGCTTCGGCTCCTTTTTTATTGCCTTGCAGAAAAACCAGAGACTGCATTTTTGTCAGCTATTTGTTGCTGATACCTCGGATACAAAACTGCCCTCTACCAGGCGGTGATTTTTTAAGTATAAAGCTGACAATTAGTTATTATGGGCTACAATCAGTTAAATCATTACACCTTGGGGGAGAAAGATGGAAACAATAATAAAAAATATTCGTACTGCTGCGGGTAAAATCGTCGTAGCTAACATGGTTGTTTTAGGTGTCGCTGCCTGTTCAAGTTCACCGGCACCATGGACCCAGCAGGATGACTCTCCATGGGAATCAAAACGTGTAGCAGAAGCACAAAACGTTCCATCTGACGAAGCAGTCACTGATACTTCACTTAATGATCCTGTCCTGTTAGCTGATCCTGAGCCGGAACCAATCGTCATGCAGGAACCGGAAGCAGCTCCTGCGCCGGAAGTTATCATTCCTGTGGTAGTAGAAGACCTGACACCTGAGCAGGAGATAATGGCGATGTCGGCGAGTAACTATGCAGTTCAGGTATATGCCAGTAAAAATACTGCCAGCATCGAAAAGTTCAAGAGTAATAACGACCTGAACGATCTGATGACTGTTAAAACAGACCGTTCCGGTTCGATCGTATATGTATTGGTGGAGATCCATCCTGACCGTGCATCAGCTAATGCTGCGGCAGTTGGTCTGGAAGCCAAAACCGGGTCAAAACCATGGGTGCGTTCGGTTGCCGGTCTGCAGAAGATCGTCGCTCAGTAAATACGTTTAGTGCAGTCCGTCAAAAAGGCCGGTATTCCGGCCTTTTTGACGTCTGCCCTTAATACTTACAATGGGTAGCAGACCTTGCAACTTATTTGTTGTAGTATCTGTCTCATTTTGAAAGTCGCTTCCAGACTGCTATTTACGGCTACAATCACGCATGAGAACACAGGTAAGAAATCCGGCCTATAATCCGCCTCCTCAACATCAGACCGCCAGACTTTTTTCATACGAAACAAGTCTGCTATCCATGGTAAATATCAGGCAGCTGTTTTTACTGTTGATGGTGCTGGGTATTAGCAGTTGTGGGCACGTTATCACCAATGCCAAGATAGAATTTTCACATGATCTGGCCGAGACTATCCTCGAGTTTGATGACCCGGAGACCATCAAAAAAGGTGTGCCAGCGTATCTGATACTGATCAGCAGCATGATCAGGGGAGGCTCTGATAATCCTGAGCTTCTCGAGTCCGGCGCTCAGTTATATGGTGCTTATGCCTCTAGTTTTACTGATAGTGACGCCAGCAAAAAAGCACTCGCAAACCGAGCCTTCGATTATGCAAGCCGTGCGATGTGTATCAGAAATGAAAATTTTTGTGACGTAAAAGATATCTCATTCTTCGAATATGAGAAACGTCTGGATTTTGTCGAGGTCTCACAGGTCAAGCCACTGTTCATCCTCGTCAGTACATGGGCGGGTGTCATCGAAGCCAATAGTTCGGACTGGAATGCCATCGCCGAGCTGCCGAAGGTTAAAGCCGGCATACAGTGTGTGCTCGATCTCGACGAAACCGTAAATAACGGTAATGCACATCTGTACATGGCGGTAATGGAGTCGCTGTTGCCGCCAACCCTGGGCGGTAAACCGGAACTGGCCAAAAAACATTATGAACGCGCCATAGAGATCTCGAACGGGCACAACCTGATGGCGAAGGTGATGTATGCAGAGAAATACGCACGTATGTTATTTGACCGTGATCTGCATGATAAATTATTGAAGCAGGTAGTGGCAGCAGATGCCGGTCCTTCTGATCAGGTATTAATCAATACGCTGGCAAAACAACGGGCAGCAGAATTGCTCGAAACTGCGGATGATTACTTCTAGGGAGCCTCTGATGCGAACGTGGCTGCATCATGTGCAGCAATCAATAGAGAAAAAATATGAAAAGATTATTGAAAAAATTAAGCCTTGTACTGGCAGTCTCTCTGCTAGCTGTTAACTCGCCAGCTGTTCTGGCCAAAACCATCAAGATCGCGACGCTCTCACCTGAGGGGACCTTCTGGATGAAGCATATGCGGGTCGGGGCTAAAGAGATCAAACAGCGGACAGGCGGCAGGGTTAAATTTAAATTTTATCCGGGCGGTGTCATGGGCAATGATGATAACGTGCTTCGCAAGATTCGCATCGGCCAGTTACATGGCGGTGCGGTGACCATAGGTACTATCTCGCAATCGGTACCGGATGTAACCCTGTATGGCCTGCCGTATCTTTTTTCCAGTCTCGATGATGCTGTCGCGATCAGGAAGGTAACTGATCCGATGCTGAGCGCCGAGATAGAGGAGAGCGGCTTCGTTAACTTCGGTTTCGCGCAGGGTGGTTTTACCTATCTCATGTCGAAAGATCCTATCAATAGCCTTGATGATCTCCGTCAGCGCAAGTCCTGGATTCCCGAGAAAAGTGATGTCGGCCTGGCGGTCTATCGTTATGTCGGCGTTACCCCGATATCGCTGCCGCTGTCTGATGTGTTGACCGGCTTACAGACAGGGTTGATCGATACCATCGTGACATCACCGATCGGTGCGCTTGCACTACAGTGGCATACGCATATCCAGTACGTAACAGATCAGCCGATCAACTATCTCGCGGCGATGTTGATCATCGATAAAAAAGTCTTCGAAAAGCTGAGCAGAGAAGATCAGGCGATCGTTCGTGAAGTGATGGGTGATGTCTATAAAAAGATCGATGAGCAGAACAGGGTCGACAATATAGCTGCGCGGGAAGCGCTGATCAATCAGGGTGTTGAGTTCATCAAGCTAAGCAAAAAAGATAAAGAAGAGTGGGAAAAAATCGACGATTTCGTTATCGGCGAGATGCTTAAAAAATATAAATACAATCAGAAATTATATGAAGCGGTCACCGCGAATAAAAAAGACGCGCCAGCGTTTCATCATTGATTTTATTACTAACTGGAAAACATACTTCTGATCTGGTCATCAGCATACGATGAGTCTTACGAATAAACCCACCGAAAACAAATTTATAAGGGCCGTCAATACCATCGAAGACAGTCTGCTGATTATGATATTGACAGCGATGATCATCTTTGCTGTCTACCAGATCATCGCCAGAAACCTGTTTGGTGAAGGTGTCGTCTGGATCGATCCGCTGTTGAGGACACTGGTCCTGTGGGTTGGTATGGCCGGAGCCGTTGTTGCTACCCGGACCGATAATCATATCCGCATCGACGTCTTCGCAAAATATCTTCCAGAGATAATACAGCCATATATACAACGTTTCGTCTACCTGTTTACCTTATCGGTCTGCCTGCTCATCGCCTGGAATGCCGCGCGATTCGTCTACAGTGAATATGAATATAACACTATCGCTTTTTCGGGCGTTCCATCCTGGCTTACTGCACTGATCATTCCGCTCAGTTTTACCCTGATCGCCATTCGCTATGTGCTGCTGTTCATCCGTCCTTACGAAAGGAAAGTTGCACTGGTGTCTGAGGCTTCTATCACAGATAAATCTGATTCTGACCGACTGTCATGATTGCGGCATTCTCTCTTATCCTGCTAGTCATCCTCGGTGCTCCGCTGTTTGTTATTATCGCCACCAGCGCGCTTATCGGTTTTCACGGGGAAGATATCGACCTGTCGGTCATCGCTATCGAGATATACCGCATCGTCGATACGCCGGTATTGCTTGCTATCCCGCTGTTCACTTTTGCCGGTTATGTACTGGGTGAAAGTAAAGCATCAGAGCGCCTGGTACGGCTGACCGACGCCTTGCTCGGCTGGATGCCCGGTGGCCTTGCCGTGGTTTCATTGTTCGCCTGTGCGTTCTTTACTGCGCTTACCGGTGCATCCGGTGCAACCATCATCGCTCTCGGTGCTATCCTGTATCCGGCGATGAAACAGGCAGGTTATGGCGAGCGTTTTAACCTTGGTCTGATAACCTCATCAGGAAGTCTAGGGCTGCTGTTTCCGCCGTCTATCGCGTTGATACTCTATGGTGTCATCGCGCAGCAGATGGATCTGGATCAGCCTGTGGCCATCGACGATCTTTTCCTTGCCGGTCTGATGCCCGGCATGCTGATGCTGGCACTGCTGATCGCATGGAGTATGTACAGGAGTATCGGCGACAGGATACCGACAACGGAATTCGATGCCGGCAAGTTGAAAAGCGCACTGCGTGAATCGATATGGGAGATGCCGCTGCCGGTTATCCTGGTCGGCGGCATCTACAGCGGATATTTTGCTGTCTCAGAAGCCGCGGCCGTAGCCGTGTTGTATGTACTGGTCGTCGATGTGCTGATCCTGAGAGAGATCAAGTTCAGGCAGCTGCCGACCATCATGCGTGACTCCATGGTACTGGTCGGCGGCGTCCTTATCATCCTTGCGGTGTCACTGGCATCGACCAACTACATGATCGATGCAGAGATTCCGACGAAACTGTTTGATTTCATCCGTGAACATATAGACAGCAAGTTAACTTTCCTCATGCTGTTAAACATCTTCCTGTTGTTGCTGGGAATGATGCTCGATGTATTCTCGGCACTGGTCATCATCGTACCACTGACACTACCGATAGCCGTCGGTTACGGTATTCACCCGATACACTTCGGCATCATCTTCCTGGCCAATATGCAGATCGGTTACTTCACGCCGCCTGTAGGCATGAACCTGTTCATTGCCAGTTACCGTTTTAACAAACCGATCACCGAACTGTATTACGCCACCATCCCCTTCATGATAATCCTGTTCATCGCCGTATTGATCATCACTTACTGGCCTGCACTATCCATGGCACTGATCGACGCGCATCACTGACCAGGGTTGATCTCTTCTAGAGTCACCGAATGGAACTTCTGAATCACCATATTTCATGCCCGTACTGCGGGGAGGGTATTGAATTATTGATCGATGACTCAGCTTCAGGGCAGGACTATTACGAGGATTGTTCGGTCTGTTGCCGGCCGATCCGGATCCAGCTGGATGTAGGGTTCGAAGGGGAGTGTCAGGTGCTTATCTTACGAGAGGACGAGTGACGGCAGACGGAGGGACATCGATGATGGCTCAACAGGGCCGTGAAAAGATGATACTCTGCCGCGAAGGACGCAAAAAATGCTGATGTTATTTCTACCTGCATCTTTTTTCCTACGTGTTCTTCGCGACGAGATGTGTTCAGGTTCTACCGTTACTCAGGGTTAATGCAGTATGCTGTATCAACGGTCATCTCTGATTGTTCAGACCGGGTCGATCTGCTGCCAGTGTGCTGCAAGCGCCAATACCATATAGATGAGCGTATCGAACTGACAACGGTTCGAACAGGAACTTTTTATGCAGGCAGTGCGGGTACCTCTGCCCAGGCGCTGATGCTCTCCATGCGTTTTTTCCACCCGCTTATATTTTTAAACGGTGATACGGGTATCCCGGCCGCATCTGCGTACACCATCATCGCACCGACAGAAAAATCTGCAAGGGTAAGGTCCTTGCCAAGGATGAAGTCCCGGCCTTCGAGCTGATCTTCGAGTATGGCGGCGAAGCGATTGAAGTTCTGTTCTGCTTCCTTGAGTACAGCGGGATCGGGTTGACCTATCTTGAACAGTGATTTGAGGACGTTCTCGAACAGGAAGCCACCGCATGCTCTATTGAAGTGGCATTCCTCCCAGTTCTGCCAGCGATGGATGTCGGCGCGTACGCGCGGGTCGTCAGGGTAGAGGCTGTTGGCGGGAGCCAGTGATGCCAGGTACTGGGTGATGGCGTTCGATTCCCACAGCTTCAGGTCACCATCTTCCAGTATCGGCACCATGCCGTTTGGATTCATCGCTTTGAATTCCGGCTTTTCAAGATCGCCTTTCATCATGTCCAGCTCGATTATATTCGTGTCCAGTCCCAGGTAGTTGATCACAGCGTGTACTTTACGGCAGTTGGGTGAGCCGTTTACGGTATAAAAATTCATCTTCTTTCTCCTTTTGAATATGGTTTTATCTCGGAGTAACTTCTATTATGCAAGTTACTGTCACTGAGAATAATTCAGTAACTTGCAAAATGCAAGTTATATTCGGGTAAATATACTATGCTACTGTCATGACCATGAAGACGATGAAACAACGAGTACCGGGGCACGACTGCATGCGTTCTGCCTGCCCGGTTTCCAGTGTGCTCGATATTATTGGGGATAAGTGGACATTGCTAGTGGTAAGAGACCTGCTTTTTCTCGGTAAGCGTATGTATAGTGAACTGGCCGATTCAATGGAAAAAATCCCAACCAATATCCTCGCCGACCGATTGAAAAAGCTTGAAGCGGCAAACCTGATCGAGAAAAAACCTTATCAGGATAAACCGGTGCGCTACGCCTATACGCTTACCGCGAGAGGGGAGGCGTTACGGCCTGTTCTCATCGAAATGGCAACATGGGGAAACGAGTATATCGCGGGCACAGTGAAAGCGCCTAAGGAATTTATGGAGCGGTAGGTTTATGTTTTTTTGTTTAGCTTCCGAGTACGGCTAGAAAGAGACGTTGTTCGTGGCTCGTTATTCGTCGTTCGTAAAAAATACCAAACAGTAGGGGCTGCATAGCCACTGGTTCATTTCGTGTTTTTAGCTTTTAACGA
>JADFWE010000235.1 GCA_015222915.1 Pseudomonadota bacterium
CGCCTGACCACGCAGATGAAATCAGTGGGCGAGGTCATGGCCATCGGCCGTACTTTCCAGGAATCGCTGCAGAAAGCCTTGCGCGGACTGGAAGTGGACATCGATGGCCTGAGTTCTATCCTCGATCCTGAGATGGCAGAAGACGAGGTTGAATCCTTCCTCAATCAGGAGCTGAGTCTTGCCGGTGCCGACCGCCTGTTATATGTTGGTGATGCCTACCGTCGTGGTTACAGCAACGAGAAGATGTTTAATCTGACCAAAATCGATCCATGGTTTTTAGTGCAGATCGAAGACATCATCAAAGATGAGCTGGCGCTTGCAGGTAAAGAATTGACCAGCCTGTCGAAAGATGAGCTGTATCAGCTGAAACGCAAGGGCTTCTCTGATAGCCGCCTTGCCGGACTGATGGATATCGAGCAGAAAGCAGTGCGTGAATATCGCCAGTCGCTGGATATCCGCCCGGTATACAAACGTGTGGATACCTGTGCTGCAGAGTTTTCCACATCGACGGCTTATATGTACTCGACCTATGAGGAAGAGTGTGAGGCCGATGTCGATGATCGCGACAAGATCGTGGTACTCGGCGGTGGTCCTAACCGCATCGGTCAGGGTATCGAGTTCGATTACTGCTGTGTGCACGCCGCATTCGCCATGCGTGATGACGGTTATGAGACCATCATGATCAACTGTAATCCGGAAACCGTGTCCACCGACTACGATACCTCAGATCGTCTGTATTTTGAGCCACTGACCCTGGAAGATGTGCTGGAAGTTCTGGATAAAGAAAAACCCAAAGGTGTCATCGTGCAGTACGGCGGCCAGACGCCGTTGAAGCTGGCGCGTGATCTGGAAGCAGCCGGTGTGCCGGTCATCGGCACCACGCCTGACTGTATCGATCTGGCAGAAGACCGTGAGCGTTTCCAGCAATTAGTCGAAGAACTCGGTCTAAAGCAGCCGCCGAACCGTCTCGCACGTTCTACTGAAGAAGCGGTGCAGGGCTCCTCTGAGATCGGGTTTCCGCTGGTGGTCAGACCTTCATACGTATTGGGTGGCCGTGCCATGGAGATCGTCTACAATGAGACCGATCTTAAATATTACATGCGCAATGCAGTAAGCGTCTCTAACGATGCGCCGGTACTGCTTGACCGCTTTCTCGATGATGCGGTCGAAGTCGATGTCGATGCCATCTGTGATGGTGAAGATGTACTGATCGGCAGCATCATGGAACATATCGAACAGGCGGGTGTTCACTCCGGTGATTCGGCCTGTTCATTGCCGCCATATTCACTGTCTGCAGAAGTGCAGGACCGTCTGCGTGAACAGACCCGTCAGCTGGCATTGAAGCTGGGCGTGGTCGGTCTGATGAATATCCAGTTCGCGATCCAGTTTGTCGGCGACGAAGCCAATATTTATCTGTTAGAAGTGAATCCGCGCGCTTCGCGAACCGTGCCTTTTGTTTCCAAGGCGACCGGTGTGCCGCTGGCAAAAATTGCCGCGCGATGTATGGCGGGCGTCTCGTTGAAAGAGCAGGGCGTAACGGAAGAGGTAGTGCCGAAGAACTATGCAGTTAAAGAATCTGTATTCCCGTTTGTGAAGTTCCCCGGCGTTGATCCGTTGCTGGGTCCGGAGATGAAATCGACCGGTGAAGTCATGGGTGTCGGTGAAACTTTCGGTATGGCATTTGCCAAAGCGCAACTGGGTGCCGGTGTCGAGCTGCCAACCCAGGGTCGTGTCTTCCTCAGCGTACGGGAGCGTGACCGTGATCATGCTGTCGCATTAGGCAGAGAGCTGGTGGCGAAAGGTTTTGAAGTGGTCGCAACCAGTGGTACCGGCGGGGCTCTGACAGCAGCAGGGATCGAATTCAAACCGGTGAACAAGGTGTATGAAGGTCGTCCGCACATCGTCGATATGATCAAAAACGGCGATATCGCGTTGATCATCAATACCAC
>JADFWE010000236.1 GCA_015222915.1 Pseudomonadota bacterium
AAGCTTTTAGTTTTCGTAGGGTGGGCAGTGCCCGCCTTCACTGTACCTTTATTAGCTGTTGTCTGTCGGGCAGTACCCGATCTTCGTTGTTACATATGAAATATTGTTTTTCTCGGCGTCTCTGCGCCTCGGCGGTGAAGTTTTTGACTTTAGTTTTCTCTGGAGGCCCGCTTCTAGCCGGAAACTGACCTCAAGCAAGGCACAGCAGCTAAAATTAAAACCTTGTCACAAACTGTGATAATTTAGAGGTTTTCATTTACGTTCATCTGTGGATAAATGTTCTTTCGATGCCCAGACAAAAACAAAAACCCTACATCGGCCGCTTCGCCCCTTCACCCACCGGTCCGGTACATTTCGGCACGCTGATCGCTGCCCTCGGCAGTTGTCTGCAGGCGAAAAACAACAACGGTAGATGGCTGATGCGCATGGAAGATGTTGATACCACCCGCACGGTCGAAGGCGCTGATACCGACATCCTCAAGACACTGGAAAGCTTTGGTTTTGAATGGCATGGCGATGTTACCTACCAGTCAAAATGCACCGGCGTCTATCAACAGGTGCTGGATAAACTCATCGAGCAATCAAACAGACACGCTAGCAAACAGGCACTGGTGTTCCCATGCATATGTTCGAGGAAACAGTTAACGCAAACCGGAAGCAGCATATACCCCGGCACGTGCCGCCAACGGCAATTGCCGGAAACACAGGATCACGCCCTACGACTACTTGCTAAAGACATCGATATCAGATTTAGCGATATCATCATGGGCGAACAGTCACAGAATATCCAGCAGGACTGCGGTGATTTTATTATCAGGAGACGTGACCGTCTGTTTGCCTACCAGTTAGCAGTGGTCGTCGATGACGCCAGACAAGGCATAACAGAGATCGTTCGAGGTGCAGACTTACTCGACTCCACACCACGGCAGATCTACCTGCAGCAGGTGCTGGGTTATGACACACCTGCATACTGCCATCTGCCGCTCGCCGTCGATGCCAGCGGCAGCAAGATCAGCAAGTCAGAAGGCGCGGCTAGCGTCGACATAAAGAACAAAGAGGAACTACTTTGCCGCGCACTCACCTTCCTGGGCCAGGATCCGCCTGCCGATCTATCGGATTCTGATATCGATGACATATGGCAATGGGCATCGCGTAACTGGAATATCGATCAGATACCCCGACAGAACCACGTCCTCGTTTAACCCCCTCAAACATACAGGCCAGCCATAAGCGATAGCATAACGGCCTGCTCCGTTCCAAAATCCCGGATCAGACCTCCCCTTGTTTTCATTAGAACTTTCAGCAGACACAGTGTATGCTAAACCCCGAAATAATAAGTGGAACATAAAGGTAACACCGTGGAGGTAACACCGTGTCCGGTATCGAAATCAATTCTGTCTTAACCGAAAACCGACTATTTGAACCCAGTGCTGAATTCGTTGCGAAAGCACGCTTGAAACCCGATGATCTAAAAGCCCTGAAACAACGCGCGGAAGAAGATTACGAAGGTTTCTGGGCTGACCAGGCCAGAGAACATATCGACTGGCAGACACCGTTCACCCGAACACTGGATGATAGCAACGCGCCGCACTTCAAGTGGTTCAGCGATGGCAGGATGAATGTCAGCTATAACTGCATCGACCGCCACCTCGAGAAAAACGCCGATAAGACCGCCATCATCTTCGAAGGTGAACCCGGTGATACCCGGCACATAAGCTATCAGCAGCTGCATGACCAGGTCTGCCAGTTTGCCAATGCATTAAGAGCCAAAGGCGTAAATAAAGGTGACCGCGTCGTCATCTATATGCCGATGGTACCCGAAGCCGTCATCGCCATGCAGGCCTGTGCCCGTATCGGTGCCATCCATTCCGTCGTATTCGGTGGTTTTTCGGCAGACTCCCTGCGTGACCGCATCGACGATGCCAGAGCGGTGATGCTGATCACCGCCGATGGTGGAACCCGCGGCGGCAAAACTGTCGATTTAAAAGAAGCGGCTGATAAAGCGATGAGCAAAGGCTGCGAGTCCATTCAAAACGTCATCGTGTTAAAACGCAGTGCGCATGATATCACCATGCAGGAGGGCCGGGATCACTGGTGGTCCGATGTTGTCGATGGCATGGACAGTCACTGTGAACCGGAATGGGTTAACGCCGAAGACCCGCTCTTTTTACTCTACACCTCAGGCTCAACCGGCAAACCCAAAGGCATCCAGCATTCCAGCGCTGGTTACCTGCTCAATGCCATCGTCACCAACCTGTGGGTATTCGACCTGAATGATGACGATATCTTCTGGTGCACCGCAGATGTCGGCTGGATCACCGGTCACACCTACGTCGCCTACGGCCCGCTGGCTGCCGGTTCCACTATCGTCATGTTCGAAGGCGCACCGGTGATACCCGATGCCGGGCGTTTCTGGAAGATGTGTGAACAGCATAAAGTAACCATCTTCTATACGGCTCCGACCGCTATCCGTGCACTGATGAAATTCGGTGATGAATATCCGAACAGATATGACCTGTCTTCCATCCGCCTGCTCGGCACCGTTGGTGAGCCCATCAATCCCGAAGCCTGGATGTGGTATCACACCGTTATCGGTAAAGAACGCTGCCCTATCGTCGACACCTGGTGGCAGACGGAAACCGGTGCGCATGTGCTCAGCCCTGTTCCCGGTGTCACCGTTACCAAACCCGGCTCATGCACCTTCGCACTGCCGGGTATGGATGTGGATATCGTCAATGAAGAAGGCGAATCCATCACCGAGGCCAACACCGGTGGTTACCTGGTCATCAGAAAACCATGGCCTTCCATGGTACGGACCGTATGGGGCGATGACCAGCGTTATATCGATACCTACTTCCCTAAATTTGGCGGCAGATATTACCTCGCCGGTGACAGTGCACGGCGCGATGAAGACGGTTATTTCTGGATCATGGGACGTATCGATGATGTATTGAATGTCTCCGGCCACCGTCTCGGTACCATGGAGATCGAATCGGCGCTGGTCTCGCATAAAGCGGTAGTAGAAGCCGCCGTAGTAGGCCGTCCGCATGACGTAAAAGGCGAAGCTATCGTCGCTTTCATTATCTGCCAGAACGAACGTCCCGTCGGCGAAGAAGCCGAAAAGATGGTCGCTGAACTTCGCAATTGGGTAGGTGAACAGATCGGGGCCATCGCCAAACCTGACGATATCCGTTTTGCCGACGGTCTGCCAAAGACACGTTCCGGCAAGATCATGCGCCGACTATTAAGAACCATCGCTGCTGGTGAAGAGATCACCTCAGACATATCGACATTGGAAAATGAAGCGGTTGTGGCACAGTTGCAGGGCGAGACCTGAACTGGCACCGGTTAACAACCAAGAAAACAAGTTGTAAGTTTTATGTTGTAAGTTATAAAAAAAGCGTTTGTAACGCTCAGCATTTTCCACGGGCGAACGTTTTCACTTATAACTTACAACTTCTCTTCAGCTTCAACATGACGCTTCGTGGCAAGTCTGTAGATCTTCAGTACATCTTCTTCCGTTATATCGACGTAGGTATCGATATGGCTCAAAGCATAGACAAAGTCTTCATGGTTAATCGGAGCATAGACATCAGCGCCTGATTTCTTCTGCTTTTTATATGCTATGTGCGCCGGGTAAGATCGCCATTTAAAGAGCGCGTTAAAGGCTAGCGCAACCACCAGGATAGTCACCGTATTCAGCAAGATAGGTACGAACTCATAGCTAAAACCCAGGGCATGCAGTTTTTCAGAACCGATTACTGCCGCCAGCGCGGTAGCACCCCCCGGTGGATGAATGCAGCGGGCATAATACATCGCACCTATTGCCAGGCCAACACTGGCCGATGCCGCGATAGTATAATCAGGGATCCACTGCCAGCACGCCACCCCGATCACGGCAGATATCGCATGCCCGCCAAAGACATTCCATGGCTGCGAAAATGGCACTTGCGGAGCAGCAAAAAGCAATACTGCACTCGCACCCATCGACGGTACGATATAGACAGCAACCTCAGGGTCCAGTAGCCAGTAACTGATCATAAAGATACCAAAGATACCCAGAAACCCGCCTATAGTCGAAACTATTTCTTCTGGATAATTACTTCTATGACGGCTAAAACCGATCATATCTAAAAAATTATTCAGACTCATCATCTTCACCCCGTAGTGTCCAAACCGTATTGCCTGCACTTATCTGAACACTGTACAATAAA
>JADFWE010000237.1 GCA_015222915.1 Pseudomonadota bacterium
CCAAACAGTAGGGACTGCATAGCCACTGGTTCATTTCGTGTTTTTAGCTTTTAACGAACGACGAATAACGAAAGACGAATAACGTCGCCTTTGTGTCAATATCGGAAGCTGTAATCTTTGGGGTTTCATCTAACCTGTTGTTTTATTAGTGAAAAATGACTGATGGTTGTCTTCCGTCATACAAATGTAACAAATCGTCATATTTATGTAACATCTCATCTATAGACTAGCTCGCATGAGCACTCCTGTCACTCAATCCGCCTACCGTTCGCGCGCCATAAAAGATACCTTCGCACGTTATCTGGTGAGCGCCGGTGGTGTCAGTATCCTGATCGCTATCCTGCTGATCTTTTTCTACCTGCTGTATGTGGTCGTTCCGCTGTTCGAATCGGCCAGTATCTCTCAGCAGTCTGCATTCACTGTACCGGGTGAAGGCAAGACCCTGTATGTCGGGCTGGAAGAACAGGGAAAAATCGCGATCCGGGTGACGGATCAGAAGCAGATCATTTTTTTCGATACGCAGAATGGTGATGTCGTGTCGAGTGAGAAGCTGTTGCTGGATGCTGATATCACCAGCGTCAATGCGGCGGAGAGCAATGTTGCGCTCGGTCTGAGCAATGGCCAGTTTTTTGTTTTTAAATATATCTTTGATGTCAGCTACCCGGACGATAAACGTTTTTTAACGCCACGCATCGAGTACCCGCTGGGCGAAGAAGCGATCGAGCTGGATGAAGAGGGTCATGCCTTGACCCGGCTGGCGCTGCAGATCAGCGGTGATGCTGCCGGCATCATCGCCACCACCGATGATAGGCGCCTGATCTATTCACGTTACCTGCGTGAGACATCTTTCATCGATGAATCGATTACCACCGAACTCGAGGCGACCACCAGCCTGTCGCTGCAGGGTGACATACATTCCCTGCTGATAACCCCGTTGCTGGATAATGCCTACGCCGCAGATAACAATGCGTCACTGTTGCAGTTCCCGCTGGATGAAGACGGTCTCGATGGCGCCGTGATCGAACACCCGTTGTCAGCGAATGCGGACAGCATGCAGCTGCTGGTCGGTGGTAACGCCCTGATGGTCGGTCTCGAAGACGGTGAGATACAGCAGTGGATGCTGGTCCGCAAAGACAATAAAAAAGTACTGACCTTCATCCGCAAGTTTAATGAGGCGGCGTCGGAAAGCGAGGGCGTAGCCGTTAGTACGATTGCTGTAGAGCAGGGGCGAAAAGGTTTCAGTGTCGCCGATGCGCAGGGTGTCATCACGCTCTACTATTCTACTTCGCACCGTACCCTGGTGAGCCTGGATGCAGACGAAGATAAAACCGGCGACAAGACTATTACCCATATGGCATGGTCGGCGCGCGCAGAGAGCCTGATCGCCGTAGACAGGGATAACAGGGTTCAACTGTTCGAAGTCGAGAATGATTACCCGGAAGTCTCATGGGGAGTGTTGTGGGGCAAGGTCTGGTATGAAGGTTATGACAAGCCGGAATATGTCTGGCAGTCATCGGCATCCACCAGTGAATTCGAGCCCAAGTTCAGCCTGATGCCGTTGTCTTTTGGTACCATCAAGGCGGCGATCTATGCCATGCTGTTCGCTATCCCGATCGCCGTGCTGGGCGCAATCTTTACCGCCCAGTTTATGGCACCACGGATGCGCCAGGTGGTAAAACCTTCGATCGAGATCATGGAAGCACTGCCGACGGTTATCCTCGGTTTCCTCGCCGGCCTGTGGCTTGCGCCCTATGTGGAGCAGCATCTGATCGGTATATTTGCACTATTGCTGGTCATGCCGATCGGTTTTCTGGTCACCGCCTGGTGCTGGCGCTATGTGCCGGTGCGTTTTCAGTTCCCCGGCTGGGAGGCTGCGTTTCTTATACCTATCATTATCTTCCTGGTGTGGCTGTCGATGGCATTGAGCCTGCCGATGGAGAAATTGTTTTTCGATGGCGATTTTCAGGTGTGGATGTCAGATAACTGGGGCATCGGTTATGACCAGCGTAATGCGCTGGTGGTCGGCCTTATCATGGGTTTCGCTGTGATTCCGACCATCTTCTCGATCGCAGAAGACGCACTGTTCACCGTGCCACAGCACCTGATCAGCGGATCACTTGCGCTGGGTGCAACGCGCTGGCAGACCTTGATCTTCGTGGTGCTTCCGGCGGCCAGCCCCGGTATCTTCTCTGCACTGATGATGGGTTTTGGTCGTGCTGTCGGTGAGACCATGATCGTGCTGATGGCAACCGGTAATACTCCGGTGATGGATATGAGCCTGTTCGAAGGTATGCGTACACTGGCTGCTAATATCGCGGTAGAAGTGCCGGAAGCCGAGGTCGCCAGTACACATTATCGCATCCTGTTCCTGGCGGCGCTGGTACTGTTCGGTTTTACCTTTATCTTTAACACTGCGACCGAAGTCGTGCGTCAGCGCATGCGTAAGAGGTATAGCGCCTTATGAGTACTCATGTGAGCAAAAGCGTGAATGGGCAGAGACAGCCGGGCGTGATCGGTGCATGGTTTAAGTCGGGCACTCCCTGGATATGGATGAATGCCGGTGCTATCAGTATCGCCATGATCGCAGTGGCGGGTCTGCTGGGGCTGATACTGGTACGTGGTATGAGCCAGTTCTGGCCCGCACCAGTGTATCAGATAGAGGTCGGTACGAATGGCAGTTCGCGCACGATTATCGCAGAGTTCGTCGAGAGCGAAACCATTCCGTCAGAGCAGGTACCGGATTTCGAGAC
>JADFWE010000238.1 GCA_015222915.1 Pseudomonadota bacterium
ATCATTTATCTCATCGTTATCAAGGTCCGGTGCTATTTTGACAACGAGTGGAACGTATCTTTTATGTATATCGTTCAGCCTTGTCTGCTCCTGCTTTAAAGCCAGCAGTAACCGCGACAGACCTTCGCCATGCTGTAGATCGCGCAATCCGGGGGTATTGGGTGAGGATATATTTATCGTGATGTAATCAGAAAATTCATATACCTGCTTCATGCATAGAAGATAATCATCGACCGCACGTTCTAATGGTGTATCTTTATTTTTACCGATATTGATACCCAGCACACAGGAACGTCGACTGTGTTTAACATTTTCTACCAACGTTTCAACACCGTCATTATTGAAACCCATACGATTGATGATGGCCCTGTCATGCGGCAACCTGAACAAACGGGGTCTGTCATTTCCCGGTTGGGCGACAGGAGTTACCGTACCTACTTCGATAAAGCCAAAACCGCACTCAGACAGCGCATCGATATGCACAGCATTTTTATCCAGCCCTGCTGCCAACCCGACCGCATTGGGAAACTCTATGCCCATTACTGTTCGCGGACTGTTTACCCGCTTTTTAAGGAAGATTTTCAACAGGCCGGCTGCGCTGAAAAAGCTCAGCATATTCAACGAGAACACGTGGACAGTTTCCGCATCGAATAAAAACAGGAATTTTCTGATTAATGAATACATGAAGTTCTATGTTGTAAGTTCTATGTTGTAAGTTCTAAGTTCTAAGTTGTAAGTTTCATGTTGCAGATAACAGGATTTACGCCTCAAGGGCTTTGCCTGAACGCTTCACTACATTGTCATCCTGAGTGTAGCGGAGCGGAACCGAAGGATCTTGCAGTATCAGGGAGCCGGGCCAACAAAAGCCTGCCAGCACTAATTTTTCACGAATCCTGTGCAACCGCTTCGATGTGCTGAACGATCAGCTGCAACGTCCGGTTACCCCGGAATTCATTCACATCCATGCGATAGACGACGCGGATATCTTTATCACCTGCAGGCAGATCTTCGTCTGTCTTATTAAAGGCGATAGCCGGATAACAGACACCCGAGTCTCGTTTCACAAGTTCGAGTTTCAGGTGCTTTTCACCGACGATACGCCAGTTTGCAACCTCGAATATATCATCGAACACCGGCTCCGGAAATTGCTGCCCCCAGGGACTCGCATATTTTAACAACTCCGAACTTTCCATGGTCATATATTCTTCATCGATAGCGCCATCGGTTTCACTTATATTGTTCAGGTCTTCCGGTCGCAGAACAGCGCTGACGCGCTCGGCAAAAAGTGCCTGAAACCGCTGAAAGTTTTCCTGCTTGATGGTAAGACCCGCCGCCATGGCATGGCCGCCAAATTTATCGATCAGACCATCTGCCTGCTTCGATATATCATCCAGCACATCCCTGATGTGCAGACCGGGTATAGAACGTCCAGATCCTTTCAGCGTACCGTCACCCGCATCCGCAAAAGCAAAAACCGGGCGATGATATTTTTCCTTGATGCGCGAGGCCAGCAGACCAACAACACCCTGGTGCCACTGTTCATCGTACAGGGCTAGTGCATCCGGGATCTCATCACTACCACTCAAGGCAGCTAGCTGCTTATCGAGCAGCACGGCAGCCTGCTCCAGCATCTCGCCTTCTATCTGCCGGCGCTGCTGGTTCATATGGTTCAATGTCGAAGCATAACCGGACGCCTGTTCCTCATCATCACTCAGCAGACATTCTATGCCTATCGACATGTCATCCAGACGCCCGGCGGCGTTAAGACGCGGTCCGATGATAAAACCAAAATCCTGCGACGAACAATTCTCTATTGATTTGCCAGCGATAGTTAACAGCGCATTGATGCCGGCGCAGCCTTTGTGACGTCTTATACGCTGCAGCCCGGATTCGACCAGGATGCGGTTATTTTCATCCAGAGGTACGACATCAGCGACCGTGCCCAGGGCAACGAGATCAAGGTAGTTTGCCATGTTGGGTTCAGCTGGGCCGCTACCGCCAAACCATTTCTGCTCTCTCAGTACGGCACGCACCGCCAGCATAAGATAAAAAGCGACGCCAACACCGGCGATGGTCTTTGCCGGGAACGGGCAGCCTGGCTGATTCGGGTTGACGATCGCCGCGGCATCCGGCAGTACATCACCAGCGAGGTGATGATCGGTAACGACCACCTTTATTCCCAGTTCATTCGCATGTTTTACGCCATCGATGCTCGATATACCATTATCGACCGTAATGATCAGATCGGGCTTTCCATCGGTTCTCTGCGTGGCGGCGACATCGACGATCTGCGGACTCAGACCATAACCAAAATCGAAACGGTTCGGCACCAGGTAATCGACATGCTGCAGACCAAGAGCTTTTAGTGAACGCATCATCACCGCACAGGACGTAGCGCCGTCAGCATCGAAGTCACCGACGATGAGTACGCGCTGTTGCTGAACGATGGCATCCGCAACGATGTTCGCAGCCTTGCCGATATCTTTCAATGAAGAATAATCCAGCAGATCGGCCAGTTTATATTTCACCTGCTGAAGTCTGGTTATACCGCGGTTGGCATAAACTTTTTTCAACAGTGGGTGCAGATCACTGTGTTGCAGTTCCTCGCTGACAGCAAGCGCGAGGCGAACGATAGTCGAAGCAGACACAGCAGAATTATCGGTAGCAGCTGACATATTGATCAAGCGATCCTCTTTTCCAGAACCTTAAGGTATCGTATTTCGAAAACTGGTAGCTGCTTCCGGTGCATGGATATAAGGTTAGTCTCACATTATTTTTTCGACAAAAAGTTAACAGCGGATATAACCATCGATCCAGCAGCTGTTTCAGTTCATTTTCCCAGATGCTGGTATCGCTATAGTTAACCAGGTGCTCGAGCTGCGGCAGATGCAGAACATTCACCGCACTATGCTTCGTCTGCAGAAATTCAGCGATGTAATCACCTGCCATTTCCGGCAGGGGCCGGTACTGGCAAACACAGGGTGCATCGCTATGTTCGTTCAGATAGCCGACCAGACCTGCAAATAGTTTGTCGTCACTGCAGACGCTGTCAACAGTTGATCTATTTCGTATCGGCAGTGACCCTGTACCATGAAACCAGAGGCTATTGATGCTCTGCAGACCTTCGTTTTCTCTTCTGTCATTGAGCTCGTGTGAATGCAATAACATCTGGGATTCGGTGAATATCTGCTTCCAGTTCATCTGGTCCGTGTGTGCCTGCCCCTCACTTTTCGATCCGGTACTTTCAGGCAGCAGGAAATTGACGTTTCTGGCAATCGCGTTATGTAGTGCCGTCGTGCTGATCCGGATCTCCCTGTTACCTGAGACAAACCATTGCTTGTCACTCAGACGAAAAAAATGCAGACCATCCTGTGAAAAATGCTGATCTAACACATCGCATAAGACATCGGCATCATCACTTTTGATCTGCAGATCTTCAGCCGGCGTCAGGATAGCCTGATCCATATCAGCCTGCAGGTGAACTGGATCTGCATGCATATAAAACATCTCCGGGTCATATAGATCATGTGCCAGCAGAGTCAGGGCCGCCGATGGGAAATCACCCTCATACTCAAGGTTAAACAGATGGCTGATAACATCATGAACGTCTGATGATGAAACGCCACGCTGCGACTTTGACAAGGTTTTTATCCAGCCATCGAGTGTCTTGCTATCCTGCAGACTCTGCGTTTCAGCCAGAGGCCCACAGATACCGGGAGCGATGATATGCAGACCGGGGCTCAACGTAGTATCAGGCGTAGACGAGGAATTCATCTTACCGGGAACATCACAGAATGGATGTGCATCAAGTTGCCTGCTGCCGCCTGATCTCATATAAGCAGACCGCGGTAGCGACCGAGATGTTCAAACTCTCCACACTGCCCTGCATCGGGATGGAGACCAGCTCATCACAGGCCTCACGGGTCAGGCGGCGCATGCCTTTCCCTTCAGAACCCATGACCAGCGCCAGACGCTTGCTCGCTTTGCTCTCATAGATGTTGTGCGCGCCATCACCGCTGGTACCGATCACCCAGACATCGCTGTCTTTTATCTTATCCAGGGCACGCGCCAGATTCGGCACCATGATATACGGTACGGTTTCAGCAGCACCACTGGCGACATTGCGTATTACCGGGCCTAATGCCGGACTGCGGTTTTTTGAAACGATGACAGCATCGACACCGGTGGCATCGGCGGTACGTAGACAGGCCCCTATATTATGCGGGTCCTGTACTTCATCGAGCACCAGCAGAAGTACAGAGTCTTTTTCCAGAACATCCTCTAAGGTTACTGCATCAGAATCGTTACGGCGGATCTCAGCCACGACTCCCTGATGTCGTGCCTTCGGACATTTATCTTTTAACTTATCGTTGGAGATAGACTGCAGCGAGACGCCGGAATTTTTAGCGATATCCAGAATCTTTTTGATACGGTTATCGTTACGGTTCTGCTGCACGAAGACCTGAAGCACATTCTCCGGATGCTTTCTCAGTGCCGCTTCAACGGCATGGATACCGTAGATAATGTCAGTAGATTTTTTCGCCATTATTCTTGTAGGGCAGGCACTGCCCGCCAATCCGCATCATCGATCATATATTCGGCGGGCAATGCCCGCCCTACAGACTTCAGTCTTCAGCGATTAATTCAAAATCGATCTTGCGTTCGTCCATATCAACACGCGTTACCTTGATACGTACCTGATCGCTCAGACCGAATTGCAGGCCGCGATTTTCACCGACAAGCTGATGTGTCTTGGGTTCGAACACGTAATAGTCTTTTGGCAGACTAGTGATATGGATCAGACCCTCAACGTAATACTCATCAAGCTCGACGAACAGGCCGAAGGCAACTACGCCTGTGACATGCGCATCGAATTCCTGACCGATCTTGTCCATCATGTACTCACATTTCAGTGCGAACTCTGCATCACGGGTGGCTTCATTGGCACGACGTTCGTTACTCGAACAATGCTCGCCCATCAGTGTCATACGTTCCTTACCATACATGTAATCAGCCATGCTGTTCTTCCTTACGATATGTTTAATCGCCCGGTGAACCAGAAGATCGGGATAACGGCGGATCGGTGAAGTAAAATGCGTGTAGTGTGTTAAAGCCAGACCAAAGTGACCGTCATTCTCAGCTTTGTAGATCGCCTGTTTCATAGAACGCAGCATCAAGGTCTGAATAACGTGGAAGTCATCGCGCTGTTTTATCTGCGCACCGAGTTCGGCATAATCCTGTGAACTGATCTTTCTTGAAGGTGCGCCCAGTTTCAGCTCCAGGTCAGATAAGAATCCGCGCAGGTCTTCGATCTTGTCGTCTGCGGGATCTTCATGCACACGATACAGACATGGCAACTTGCTCTTTGCGATGAATTTTGCAGCGCTGACATTCGCCGAGATCATGCACTCTTCGATTATCTTATGGGCAACATTACTGACAGCAGGTCGAATGCTTTCGATACGTTTCTCATCAGTAAACTGGATGATGGTTTCGGTAGTATGAAACTCGATCGTGCCACGGGCTTTTCTTGCGCCATCCATCGACTGGTACATATTGTGCAGTTCGACGACCTGAGCATAGACAGCATCGAATGCTGAATCTTCAAAGCCATTATTTTCTAATGCATACGCTACTATATTGTATGTAAGGCGAGCATGAGAACGCATCACACCTTCGTGGAACTGGTAGCTGTCGACTTCACCCTGCGGATTAACAAACATCTCACAGACCATACATAGACGGTCGACATCCGGATTAATCGAACACAGACCATTGGAAAGTGATTCTGGCAGCATAGGAATGACGCGCCCGGGGAAGTAAACCGAGGTGGCTCGCTCATAAGCTTCTTTATCGAGCTCTGAATCGAGCGCGACATAGTGCGCGACATCGGCGATAGCGACGATCAGGCGCCAGCCCTTGCCATCATCACGCGCTTCACAGAAAACGGCGTCATCAAAATCTCTGGCATCTTCACCGTCGATGGTGAGTAAGGGCAGATCACGCAGATCCAGACGCTCGTGTTTATCATTATCCCTGACACTGTCACCAAACTTGTCTGCTTCAGCGACTACATCTTCCGAAAACTCATAAGGAAGACTGTGGTTGTGGATGGACATCTCGATCTCCATTCCCGGTGCCATGTGCTCACCGATGACATCGATGACTTTGGCGACAGCCTGACGTTTTTTCGTCGGCTGACTGGTGATCTCGACTTTGACGATCTGTCCCGGCTCAGCATCCCCCATCATGTCAACAGGAACCAGGATATTATCAGTGATACGTTTATTGTCCGGTACGATATAGCCGATACCATCATCGTTAAACAGACGACCGATCAAGGTCTTGTTGGCACGCTCGACAACACTGATCACCGAACCTTCCTTACGGCCACGGCGGTCGATACCGGCAACAGTGGCGATAATCTGGTCGCCATGCAACACACCGCGCATCTGCTTACCGCTCAGGAACAGATCATCACCGCCTTCGTCAGGTACCATAAAACCAAATCCATCGGCATGCGCGATAACATGGCCACGGATAAAGTGCTTCTCATCGACAGGCAAGTA
>JADFWE010000239.1 GCA_015222915.1 Pseudomonadota bacterium
ACAACAGAAGGCCGGTTAAACAACACGGTGGTCTTGCCATCACGCTCGGTCAGGGTGAGATGTAAGGGACAGAAGCCGAGCATATCGGGATCGAGATTACTCACTTTATTCGCGTACCAGCCATTGCAGAACACCATGCTGCGCATCTCTGAAAGATTATTCTGGTTGTAATCATCACCCCATTTCTCAGCGAAACGTGAGATATTCTTTCCGATATCCGGTTCGAATACCACATAAAAACGGGCCTCTTCCAGGCTCTTGTACAGCTTGTCATAGATGGCTGATACCGGCTTATCGACTGTTTGCTTATAGACTCCGGGGTTGCCGTCTCCTGCATGTACCACCGGCTGCAACAATATAAACAGAGCCAGCAGCTGAAAGATTAATTTTCCGGATCTCATTCCTGCACTTATACCTGTCATTTCTTCACCTGTATTTTTATAGATTTAAAGGACCTCTGATTAATTCATCCCTGAATTATCAGAGGACGAAAAAGGTAAAATCGCATTTTACCTTTTTCTTCATTTTCAATGGCCTGGCAGCCATCGAAAATGGCAGCACATCCTTGTGCTGCGGAACCTCTGAATTAATCAGAGGCTCCTTAAAGTATGGGCACTGAGGAGAACACGGTTTGTTTACGAAGTTCCTGACCCTCATGAATCCCCTGCTAAATTTAGCACGAAAGACTATCTTAGCCTGTTAGAATACCCGAATATCCTGACCTCTATGGTGAACATTGTGGCTAAAACCGGACAATACTCAGCAACCCGAATGCGCCGTATGCGGCGTTGTGATTTCTCCCGCCGACTGATGCGAGAGAACAGCGTTTCCTGTGATGACCTGATCTACCCGATGTTTGTCATCGAAGGAGAAAACCAGCGTGAAGCGGTACCGTCAATGCCCGGCGTTGAGCGCCTCAGCATTGATCAGCTGTTGCTGGAAGCAAAACAATGTTTCGAGCTTGGCATTCCGGCAATCGCCCTTTTTCCCGTCATCTCGGACAGTAAAAAGTCAGACGATGCCGCCGAGGCTTATAACCCCGACGGACTGGCGCAGACCGCCGTCAGAGAATTGAAAAAAGCCCTGCCCGAACTCGGCGTTATCACCGATGTTGCGCTCGATCCTTTCACCAGCCATGGTCAGGATGGTCTGATCGATGACAGCGGTTACGTATTAAATGATGAGACCGTCGAGGTACTGGTAAAGCAGGCTCTCTCTCATGCTGCAGCAGGGGCTGACATCGTTGCACCATCCGATATGATGGACGGGCGTATCGGTGCTATCCGCCAGGCGCTGGAAGCGAATAGATTCATCCACACCCGCATCCTCGCCTACTCGGCAAAATATGCTTCAAGCTTCTACGGCCCTTTCCGCGATGCGGTCGGTTCGGCGAAGAACCTCGCCAGCGGCAAGGGCGGCGGTAATAAATACAGCTACCAGATGGATCCGGCAAACTCGGACGAAGCCCTGCATGAAGTCGAGCTGGATATACAGGAAGGTGCCGATATGTTCATGGTCAAACCCGGCATGCCTTATCTCGATATCGTGAGACGGGTAAAAGATACTTTTCAGGTGCCTACTTATGTCTATCAGGTCAGCGGTGAATACGCCATGTTACAGGCGGCCGTACAGAATGGCTGGCTGGATGAAAGAGCGGTGGTCATGGAAAGCCTGCTGGGATTCAAACGTGCCGGTGCCGACGGCATCCTGACCTACTATGCAAAAACGGTGGCGCAGTGGCTGGCAGAAAGCAAATAACAGTCCATAGTGGCAGATAACAGATGAACAGCAGCATCGATCATTATGCCGTTTTCGGCAACCCGATAAAACACAGCAAGTCCCCGCAGATACATAGCCTGTTCGCAAAACAGACCGGCCAGTCACTCATCTACACCGCAGAGCTTGCCGAGATCGGCCACTTCGCCGAAGCGGTACAAAACTTCCTGAAGGATAACGGCAAAGGTCTAAACGTGACCGTGCCGTTCAAGGAAGATGCCTGGCAGCTCGCCGACACGCACAGTGAACGCGCAAAACGTGCCGGTGCAGTCAATACCCTGAAACTGGAAAAGGATGGCCATCTTTTCGGCGACACCACTGACGGTGCTGGCCTGGTTCAGGATCTTATCAGGAACCATCAGGTTAGCATCAAGGGTAAGAGCATCTTGATCATCGGTGCCGGCGGCGCTGTGCGCGGTATACTGCAGGCTTTTCTCGAACAGGACCCCGACTCGATCCTGATCGCCAACCGCACTGCGAAGAAAGCCATACAGCTGGCGAATGATTTTTCAGACCTGGGACAGATTCATAACAGCACAATCGAAGGCTGTGGCCTGAATGAGCTTGAAAACAGGCATTTTGATATCGTGATCAACGGTACTTCGGCAAGCCTGCAAGGTGAACTACCGCCGATTCCTGATTCCATCTTTAACGAGAATGCCTGCAGCTACGACATGATGTATGCAACACAGGATACAGTTTTCATGAAATGGTCAGCGGAGAATGGTGCAACAGAAGTTTATGATGGCCTGGGCATGCTGGTCGAACAGGCTGCTGAGTCGTTCTATATCTGGCGCGGAGTAAAACCTGAAACAGCGCCGGTTATCCAGAGTATTCGGGAAATGCTGACACAGGCTCAGGGTAGCTGAATAACCGCCGTTGACACAAAATGGAAGTCAAAAACTTTAAAAGCATTTAGCCGCAAAGGACGCAAAGAAAATCTGTTTTTCGTAAGTTGAATTAGCGTTAGCGTAATCCAACATCCCGTCGTAGGCCAGGCACTGCCCGGCAGACCGTCGCGACACATCGTTTACCGTGGATTGTCGGGCAGTGCCTGGCCTACGAAAACTATAAGCGGAAGGTCAAAAACATTTCACCACAGAGGCACAGAGAGCACAAAGTTTATTATTGTTAATAGCGCCTACGGCGCTATTAACGAAAAAATTCTTTTCCTCTGTGTGCTCTCTGTACCTCTGTGGTGAATAGCTTCTAAAGTTTTTTGACTTCCGATTTGTGTCAACAACAGACTCACATATCAAAAAATGCTTCAAACTTCTCTGCCGGCATAGGCTTACTGATAAGAAATCCCTGTATCGTATCACAGCCCAGCTTCTTCAATAGATCCATCGCCAACTGCTCTTCGACACCTTCGGCAACAACATTCATATTCAGATTATGAGCCAGCTCGATCGTCGAGCGCACCACAACCTCATCATTTTTATTTGCCAGCATCTCTTTTATGAAAGACTGATCGATCTTTAACTCACTGATCGGCAAACGACTCAAACGGCTTAACGATGAGTACCCGGTACCATAATCATCGATCGATAATTCAATACCCAGTGAACAGACATGCCCCAACATCTCTGACAGTCGATCGAATTCCGAGAGGAATATATTTTCTGTTATCTCAAACGTTAACAGTTCACCATCACTTCTGCTCTTTATGATCCGGTCGATGTTCGTCTTGAACTCAGGATGCATCAGCGTCCTGGGAGACAGGTTAACCGCTATACGCAGGACATTTTTTTCAGATCGCCATTTCTTTGCCTGCGACAATGCTGTCTCTATCGCCCAGTAGGTGTATTCATCGATCAGATTATTTTTCTCTAACAGTTCGATGAATATGCCGGGCGGTACCTCGCCGCGTGTTTCACTGTGCCATCGGCCGAGCGCTTCAGCCGCGATTAAACGGCAGTCTCCTGCACTGACTTTAGGCTGGTAGTAGAGTTCGAACTGTCGTTCATCGAGCGCTTTGCGAACATCGGCGATCATCTCCAGATGCCCCTGCGCCAGATGATCCTCAGCAGCATCATAGGTGTAAATTTTTACGTTGCTCTCTTTTGCCTTATGCATGGAGAAATCTGCATGGCTCAATAACGCACTGGCCGTTCGGCCGTGCTGAGGGTAAACCGCGATACCGATACTGCTGCTGACCACGTGGCTGGTATGCTTGATATCAAAACCATCTTTCAGGCTCTGGGAGTAACGTTCTGCACGCGCCAGCGACTGTTGCTGATCATGCCCCGGGAGTACAACGATAAAAACATCACCGCCAAGGCTGGCCAGCGTCTCCTGCACACCGGTTTCCGACTCAAAACGCCGGGCGATCTTGCTGAGCATGGCATCGCCGTGTTCGTGTCCATGTGTATCATTAACTTCTTTAAAACGGTCGATATCGATCAGCAGTATGCCGATATGCGCATCTTCCTGACCTGCTGCTGACCTGGCTTCCAACAGCTGAGCTTCCGAGATATCGCGTGACAGACGATCGTGGAAAAGCGAACGGTTGGGCAGCGCAGTAACAGAATCGTACAGTGACAGGTACTCCTGCTTTTCACTGCTCTCGATGAGCTGTTTGTTTACTTTTTCCAGGTGCAGGCGATAATTCTCTTTGAGCTCATGCAGCGTCTCCATCTTCTGCACGACCATGGCGTTCTCGATAGCCACCGAAACGATGCTGGCAAACAACTGCAGAAGGTTCAGATCTTTCTTGTCAAAATTGCCACCGCCAATCTTGTCCAGCCCGGCGATACCGCCAAGGAAATTACGTTTACCCTGCAGTGGCACCAGGATCATATTACCGGCTTCTTTTTCCCAGCGATTTTTTTCTTCGGAACTGAGTTCGTCAAGCATCCCCTGCCACCAGGGTCGCTTCTGTTTCCATACCCAGCCGCATACACCAAATTCCAGCGGCATGGATTCACCGACGATCTCACTGGCATTTTTGCCTGCACCGCCGCGATAGGTATAGGTCTCACAGTTGTCATCTAACAGGGGGATCAATAAGGTCTCGGCACCGATTAATTCACGCGCACGATCAGACACGATCTGAAAGACTCTATCCAGATCAAGTTCACTGCCAATTTCAGTAAACGTTTGCTGCAATAACTCGATCTCAGTCTCTTTCTGTTTCAGACTGCGACTGAGATCAATGATATTTGACGTTTCTTTTTTCTCTATCACTCGGATTAATTCCAAATATAATCAATAGGTTACGATAGTATTATTAAAGAGTATAGTTCATATCCTGATAATTAAGTTGGTAATGCGTCACAAATTGACAAATTCATGACACAATCCGTCATTATCGGATGAACGGTTGTTTTTCAGAGGTATCGGGCAGGCTTTGAGCCAGAGTCAGCCAACCAGAGTCGACCCGGGATAATTCAGATTACACCGCGTGGCGGTTTTTTAGATCGACGTAATGTTCTGCAGAATATTTAAGGAAAGCTTTTTCTTTATCTGTCAGTTCTCTCACCCGTCTCACCGGACTGCCCAGCCACATATAGCCACCTTCGAGAACTTTGTTTGGCGGCACCAGGCTACCGGCACCAACCATAGCACCCGACTGTACGACGGCACCATCGAGTACCACAGACCCCATACCGATCAGACAGAAATCTTCGATGGTACAGGCATGCAAAACGACATTGTGGCCCACGGTTATATCATTGCCGATGGTCAGTTTAGAGCCGCCCGGCGCAAATTCACTGTCGTGGGTCACGTGCAGGATACTGCCATCCTGAATATTGGTTCGCTCACCGATGATGATCGAGTTGATATCACCACGCACCGAACAACACGGCCAGACCGAGCTGTCTTCACCGATAACAACATTGCCGGTAACGACGGCGCTCTCATCGATGAAAGCGTTTTCAGCGATTTCCGGAGTAAATCTTTCAAAGCCGCGAATGTTTCTCATACTAAAAAATCAGATGTTTTTTTACAAAGAAGATAAAACTATACCACTGTTTGCACCATCAGGCTCTGTATAATCAGGTAAAATCGCCGGCAATGAAAACATCTAATTCATTCTCCGATATGTTTTCCACTCTGCTACTGAAGATAAAAAAAATCGGGCAGCAGAGTGGCACGCTGCTGAAAAAACTTGCGGTTATCGTCCTGTCGTTTCTCGACGCACTGTCAGCACTTTTTAAGCTGGCCATTCGTAAAATCAACGGGGTGATGGATAAACTCGCACAGCATCCTGCACTGGACAAGATAGAAGCTCTCTACCATCGATGCCTAAAACAGATAAAGCGATGGTTGACGGCAACAAGAAACTCATCGGTTTATAAAAAGCTTGCCCTGTATTTTCTACTGGCACGTCTGGATAAACCCATCGGCATCCTGCTGCTGTTATGGCCGACCCTGATAGCTTTATGGATCGCTGCCGAAGGCTGGCCCGATCCGCTTGTCCTGTTCGTGTTTGTCATGGGCGTTACCCTGATGCGTTCAGCCGGCTGCGCGATCAATGATTATGCAGACCGTCATATCGATAATAAAGTAGCGCGCACCAGGGAAAGACCGCTCACCTCAGGAAAGATCACTGAAAAAGAAGCATTGCTGGTATTCGCATCACTCAGCCTTATCGCTTTCATCCTGGTGCTGTTCATGAACGAGCTCACTATCTGGATGTCGCTGGGCGGCATCATACTCGCCGTCAGTTACCCGTTTATGAAACGCTATCACTATCTGCCACAGGTGCACCTGGGCGCAGCATTCGGCTGGTCGGCGCCGATGGCCTATACTGCTCAAGCCAATGAAGTGACCGCCGTCACCTGGCTGATCTTCCTGGCGACCATCCTATGGGCGACTGCGTACGACACCATGTATGCCATGGTCGATTATGACGACGATATAAAAATCGGCGTGAAATCAACTGCTATCCTGTTCGGCAATCAGGATAAACTGATCATCGGCATCATCCAGATCCTGCTGGTCCTGAATTTAATCCTGATAGGCCAGCGCGCTGAGCTCAGCGGTTTTTATTATCTTGGCGTTGCAGCCGCCAGCGTGTTTGCCGCTTACCAGCAATACCTGATCAGAGACCGCGACCCGGCCCTCTGCTTTAAAGCGTTCTTGAATAATAACTGGTTTGGCATGGTGTTGTTCATCGGCGTATTCATGGATTACCAGTTCGCAGCTGTACGCTAATAACAAGACTACCGCTTTTGACACATAGGCGACATCCACAAGGATTAAAAAACTTCACCGCCGAGGCGCAGAGACGCCGAGGAAAAGCTTTTAGTTTTCG
>JADFWE010000240.1 GCA_015222915.1 Pseudomonadota bacterium
CGTCAGCCGCATCGACGATCTCTTCCATGTTCGCCACACCGGCCTTGTTTTCTATCTTGGCGATGATGGGGATCAGCGCTTCCTTTTCGATGAGGATCTCACGCATCTTGTAGATATCGTCGGCACTCTGCACGAAAGAAGCGGCGATATAGTCGACATCATTCTCTGCAGCAAAGCTCAGTTCCTTGATAATGTCATCACGGTTCTCAGGACTGACAGCACTCATCGCCAGCTGTGTGTCCGGCAGGTTAACGCTTTTGGAGTTGCCCAGCTGCCCGCCATGGATGATGCGGCAGTTGATAACGCCATCGCTGACACTTTCGACTTCCAGTTCGATGGCACCGTCATCGAGCAGGATGGGAATGCCCCTGCGCACTTCTTCAAAAAGTTTCTGGTAGGTGATAGATACGCCAGAAGCATCACCGGTCCGGTTTTCTGTGTGCAGGCGAAAAAATTCACCAGGTACCAGTGTGGCGGTATCACCTTCGAGCAGTCCGGTGCGGATCTCTATGCCACGGGTATCGATCATTATCGCGATGTTACGGCCAAGCTCGCGGGCAGCCTTACGCAGGGTCACAATCTGCTGACTGTGATTTTCGTGTGAACCGTGTGACAGGTTCAGCCGTGCCACATTCATGCCCGCTTCGATCATGGCTTTGAGCATGTCCGGTTTGTCACATGCCGGGCCGATGGTGGCGACGATCTTGGTCTTTCGTACCGGTGTATGGCTGGCAGTTGTTGTGCTCATGATGGTTTTCAACTCATTTAATTAGGGTGTGAGTATACAATTTAAATCGCAGCAGAAAAACCATTGATAAATATCATGGCAACTTTCCTGGAATCTGATGAAAATCAGTTATCGATTATTTAATAATTAACTCATCATTTATAAAAGGTTATCTGTTATGAAAAAAATATTTTCTTTGATATTGCTCGCTTTCCTGTCCTTCGGTATTAATTCATTCGCCCTTGCTGATGACGATGACGATGACGGTAAAAAACTTTTCGTTAATCTGATCTCGGACGATCTTGACCGTGCTGCCATGGCAGTCAGCATCAGCAACAAGGTGCTGAGTACTGAAGATATCAAGGTGACGATATTCTTAAGTGCACAAGGTGTCAGGTGGGTAGATAAAACTATCCCGCAGAACAGATACGTTAACGGCAAGACCATACCTGAAATGCTGCAGGGATTCATGAAGTCAGGTGGTGAGGTCATCCTCTGCAAGATGTGTATGAAAAATGTCGGCGGCTTAGATCAGGATGATGTTCTGGATGGCGTTAAATTTACAGGAACCCTCTCTGCGCTGTTTGCTGACAACACGACCGTATTAACTTATTAGGCTTAACATCTTATAAAAATCTTGATTTGCAGTCCGCATCTGTAGTACAACTAGACTTCAATAATAAGAAGTGGAGTCTAGAATATGTCAGAGAAAGAAACGGTATCTAAAGAACAGCAGGAAAAAGACGGTATCAGTCGCAGAGACGTGTTGCTGGGAATGGGCGCCGCTGCAAGCATGGTTTATGCCGGTTCTGCATCAGCGACTGCCTCAAAAGAGCATGATCACAGCAAACATTCTACCCAGTTAACGGACCTGATGGATGCGGTTAATGGCTGTACCGATAAAGGCCGCCGCTGTATCGCACACTGCATGGTCAGCTTTACCGAAGGTGACACTGA
>JADFWE010000241.1 GCA_015222915.1 Pseudomonadota bacterium
CCGAACTATTTTTATTATCCACAAACTTATCCACAGTTTTTGTGAGTAACTCGCCTTTTTTATAGAATTTTAATAGCTTACGTACATTAAGCTAGAATATTTATTAAGTTTTAGCATTAAATTAAAATTAAAATCTCTGTAACAGTAAATACTTATACACAAGCTGCAGCTCATATTTTCTTTATCCGGTCAAGCCGATTTTTAACACTGCTATTATAGAGACGAGTAATGTAAGCAATTGAATATAATAATAATAATTTCGTAACATTTTTTTAACAAATATTACAAAAAAAAGACTAGTCAAGAATATTTTTTTCTGTTAGCGAAACCATCCACAGAGTTATCCACAGGAAGAATGCCGCTGACAGGCAGTTATCCACAGCTTAAGAGAGTCACTATAAACATTAAACAGAATCCCCGGTGTCTTTTACCGTAAAATCGCTGTTTTATCGTATTACTCATGTCAGTATATGGCTCAGTATCCGGGTAGCATACAGACCAGTATTCCAACCCCGCACAGCATCGACTCACAAGCAAAAAAACGTAACCAGATACCACCCTGAGATGTCCACTAGCCGAATCGTTAAAATCGCCGTTCCCTGCCCGCTGTATAAAACATTCGACTACCGGCTGAGCAACACTGTTTTTGCCCAGAAACTGATACCCGGCATGCGCATGCGCGTTTCTTTTGGCCGGCAGCAGCTGACCGGTTTTTTCATCGAGGAGACCACCGCCAGTGATATTGCAGACAATAAACTCAAACCGGTCATCTCAGTACTGGATGACAGAAACTTTCTCTCTGACGAAGTTTTAAAGCTGCTGCTCTGGGCCGCACGCTATTATGTGCACCCGTTAGGCGATGTGCTGCAGACCGCTCTGCCGGTCTATCTACGCAACCATGAGGATGCCACGCCATCGCTGACACCTTACTGGTCTACCTGCTCTCATCCCGATCTGACGCCGGATGAGGTTCTTACCTCGCTTAAACGTGCACCCAAACAGCTGCAGATCTATCAACTGCTGCTGCAAGAAAAGGGTGATGCTGACAGCCTGAGTGAAGCCACCGATAACTGGCGCGCCCCGATAAAGGCATTACTGGAAAAAAAATTCATCCGCCAGCAATTCAAACCCGTGGTTTTACACGGCAACGCTGACAGCGACAAAAGGCCGTCACTAACGGACGAACAGGTTGACGCAGTCGACGGCATCAGCAAACAGCTGGACACCTACGCCATCCATGTACTTAACGGGGTCACCGGCAGCGGTAAGACTGAAGTTTACCTGGCACTCTGCGAAACCGCACTGGCACAGGGTAAACAGGTACTGATACTGGTGCCTGAAATCGGGCTTACCCCGCAGCTGACCCAGCGTTTTCTGCAGCGGCTGGATACCAGCATCGTGGTATTGCATTCAGCGATGAATGATCGCCAGCGCTATGCCGCCTGGCACGCTGCTGCCAACCGGCAGGCGCAGGTGGTCATCGGCACCCGCTCTTCGATCTTTACCCCGCTACCGGACATCGGCCTGATCATTGTCGATGAGGAACACGATGGCAGCTACAAACAGCAGGATGGCTTTCGTTACAATGCACGCGATCTGGCCATCGTACGGGCAAAGAATAAAAATATCCCGGTACTGCTAGGCTCTGCCACACCCTCTTTAGAAGTACTGAACAAAATAAATGAACAACGCTACCAGGTGCATTACCTGAGGCAGCGCGCTAATAAAAAAGCACTGCCGAAGATCAGCCTGGTCAATCTATGCAGCCAGAAGCTGCAAGAGAGCATGGCCGATTCCCTGCTGCAAAAGATCAGACAGCACCTCGACCGGCAGGGGCAGGTACTGCTATTCATCAACCGTCGAGGTTTCTCTCCGCTGCTGATGTGCCACGACTGCGGCTGGACCACCAGCTGTCACCGCTGCGATGCACACATGACCTACCATAAACGGCGCGAACAGCTGCACTGCCATCACTGCGGCTCACAACGCCCGGCTCCACAGCTGTGCGATGAATGCGGCAGCAGCAATATCCTCGCCATCGGCGCCGGTACCGAACGTATCGAAAATTTTTTGCAGGCACAGTTCCCGGAAACGAAGGTCAGCCGCATCGATCGCGATACCACCCGCAATAAAGGCGCACTGCAGGACAAACTCGATAAGGCTCACAGTGGTGAGAGCGGCATACTGGTCGGCACCCAGATGCTGGCCAAAGGTCACGATTTCCCCAACGTAACCCTGGTATGCATCCTCGATACCGATCAGGCTCTGTTCAGCGCCGATTTTCGTGCTGCCGAACATCTCGCCCAGCTGATCACCCAGGTCTCGGGGCGCGCCGGACGGGCAGAAAAAGCCGGTGAAGTTTTGATCCAGACCCACCATCCCGACCACCCCTTGTTACAGACCTTGCTGCACAAAGGGTACCAGGCATTTGCTGATGCCGCTCTCAGCGAACGCCGCGCTGCCGGTCTACCGCCAGCGCGCCATCTGGTGCTCCTGCGCTGTGAATCGGTCACCGTCGATGCTGCACAGCAGTTTCTGCAGGAGGCGGTGACATTGGCGCGAACCGTTGACCTGCAGGATATCGACCTGTTCGGCCCGCTGCCCGCCCCCATGGAACGCCGCGCCGGACGTTACCGCTACCAGCTGATGGTGCAGTCTAAACAGCGAAAAAAGCTGCACCCGTTCCTGAGCTGGTGGGTGCCGCAGCTGCAGCAGCTGAAATCCGCACGCAAGGTTCGCTGGTCGATCGATGTCGATCCCTACGATACGTTTTAGAGAAAGTTGGCAGTAAGTTTTAAAAAAATTTGATGGTTTCACAGCATTTTTCTAACATTGCTTTTATTTTTTACTGATAACTGCCTACTGCCAACCGCCAACTTTGTTTTAACGTATAATCGCATCCCATAAATTCAGCAAACCATAACGAAGACATCTCTGGAAAATCTCTCTTGAAAGAAACCATCGAAAAACTCGTCGATCAGGCACTGGAGCAGCTCATCAGTGACAGCATGATCGAAAGCAAACCTGCGTTACAGATCACCCGCACCAAAGATGCCAGCCATGGCGACTTTACCTGCAACGTGGCGATGATGCTGGCGAAACAGGCCGGCAAGCCACCACGTGATATCGCACAGGCGATTATCGATGCCATGCAGAGTGATGGCTCAATCGCCAGGGTCGAGATCGCCGGCCCGGGTTTTATCAATTTCTTTCTGGCACAGGAGAGCACGCTGACCATCATCAACGATATCATCGAAGGTGGCGACCGCTTCGGCGAAAGCAATGCGGCCGGAAACGAAAAGGTTCAGATCGAATTTGTCTCTGCAAACCCGACCGGCCCACTGCATGTCGGCCATGGTCGTGGCGCGGCCTACGGAGCGACGCTGGCGACACTGATGCGCGCGGTAGGTTTCGATGTCGACTGTGAATATTATGTCAACGACGCCGGCAGACAGATGAACATCCTGGCGACCAGCGTCTGGTTGCGCTACCTGGAACTTAGTGGCATCGAGTTCACTTTTCCGGTCAATGGCTACAAAGGCGATTATATCTTCGATATCGCCGAGAGCATCCGGTCACATCACGCTGACAGTTTTGTTTTTCCTGCAGATACAATCTTTCAGGAGATACACGCAGATGAGGGAGAAGATGGCGGCGATAAGGAAAAACATATCGATGACCTGATCACACGCGCCAGACAACTGCTGGGCAATGACAATTATCAACAGGTATTCAAGGCAGGCCTGAACAGCATCCTCGATGACATCCGGAATGATCTGGAAGATTTTGGCGTACATTATGACAACTGGTATTCAGAACAGTCACTGGCCGACCGTGGCCTGATCGGCAAGGCCGTAGAGCAGCTGCAACGGGCCGGGCACGTCGAAGAGCGCAACGGCGCACTATGGTTTCTATCGACTAAATTCGGCGATGAAAAAGACAGGGTCATCATCCGTGATAACGGTCAGGCGACCTATTTTGCCTCTGATATCGCCTATCACATGGACAAGTTCGACCGCGGCTATCAGCGCCTGATCAACATCTGGGGTGCTGACCATCACGGTTATGTAGCACGGGTAAAAGCCGCCATCGGTGCGCTCGGTGCCAGCGAGGAGAAACTGGATATCCTGCTGGTTCAGTTTGCAAACCTGTATCGCAGTGGTGAACGCGTGCAGATGTCCACCCGCTCCGGCTCCTTCGTTACCTTGCGCGAGCTACGCGAAGAAGTCGGTAAAGATGCTGCACGATTTTTTTATGTGATGCGAAAGTGTGAACAGCACATGGATTTTGATCTCGACCTGGCAAAATCCCAGAGTAATGATAACCCTGTTTATTATATCCAGTACGCGCACGCCAGGATCTGCAGCGTGATCGAACAGTTAACCGAAAAACAGCTCAAGCATGATCTTGAAAATGGCTCAAACAACCTGAACCTGTTAGTCGAGAAACACGAGACCAGCCTCATCAGCAAGCTCGACGCCTATGCAGACACCGTTCATAAATCTGCCTTTAACGAAGAGCCACACCTGCTGGTACATTACCTGCGTGAACTGGCTACACTGCTGCACTCTTATTACAATGCACACCAGTTCATCAATGAGGATGCTGACCTGCACGATGCGCGCTTTAATCTGATCATCGCCACGAGACAGATCCTACGCAATGGTCTGACCCTGTTAGGTGTGAGCGCGCCTGAAAAAATGTAAAGCATGCTGCCCGCCTGACTCACTGTTGATGATGATTACAAACATCTCTCCCGCAAAGACGCCAGGCACGCGATGTTTTTTAAAGAGCCACGTATGTTTTTCCCCTGGCAACTTCGTTAGAGCGATAACCAACCAATACTGAAAAAAACAGATGCCCAGAGATTACAAGACACGCGCCCAATCTCATTCCCGGCGCAAACAAAAAAAATCACTGCCGGGTTATGTCTGGCTGTTATCCGGCCTGGCCATCGGCCTGTTCGTGGCCTTTATCGTCTACCTCGATAAACAACCGGAAAACGAGCAGGACTTTGGCAGCGCGGTGCAGCACGAGCTGGAAAAACTCAAACAGCAGACTGACAACAGCCCCAAAAAAAACGCTGAGTCAAAACAGAAAAAAACCGCCGCAAAAAAACCTGAGAAAAAAGAGCAGAAATTTAATTTTTATACGTTGCTGCCAGAACTGGAAGTGCTGATACCAGAGAGTGAAACTCGCCCCCCCGAAGTCAGGGATGAAACAAAAAACAGCCGCACTAACACCAGCAAATCAGCCGAGAAGAATAAACGTTATGTACTGCAGGTCGGTTCATTTCAGAATCTCGACGATGCTGAAAAACTGAAAGCAAATCTGGCATTTATCGGCATCACCGCCAGCATACAGAATGTCAGGGTCAACAATCAGGCATGGCACCGTGTCCGTACCGGGCCTTACCGGAATAAACAGCAGCTATACCAGAACCAGAAACTGCTGAAGAAGAACAACATCACCGCCATATCCATGGAATTGAAATAGACTCTATATCCCGATATCGCTGACCATACCCATACGCATCTATCCCTTTCGATATACACCGTCTTGTGCTAGTATTCCGCCTCTTCCATGACAGTGACTCGCGCGATACGGCGTCCAGTACACTATAAATAATAAGATCATGTCATCGGAAGAACGTTAGATTATCGTGCTCGACCCCTCTCACACAGAATGACGCGAGCATGCGTTACATACAAAAGAATTCGGAGAAATGAAATGGCTTTATTTGATGATGCCTGGATGAAAGGCTTCCAGGAAAAGTGGAATGCAGAAGCAGATCTTGCTGGCGCATTAGAAAAGATTGAATTTAATTCAGTTATCGGCTACGGCTTCCCTAATGAAGACACATGCCGTGGCTTTATCAACGTTGAAAACGGTCAGGTGACTGAATCGGGTGAATACGACGGTCGAACACTCAGCTGGGACATGCGCGCTGAAGAGAAGAACTGGGAAAAATGGCTGAAAAAAGGCATCGGCATGACCGGTTTAGGCCTGGCTTTCACCACAGGTAAGATGAAATTTAAAACCGGCGACTTTAAAGCCATGATTTCAGACCCGCGTATGGCCGGTCCGTTTATCAAAAGCTTTGGTGTTATGGGTAGCGTGTAAAATACCTCGCTATACAGACCAGATAAAAAAGCCACCGCCATGGTGGCTTTTTTATGGACGCTCGAACTGAGCTATTAAACAGAATAATCTCATGAAAGACAAAAGCAGCAAAAAATGTAAAACGCAGAAATCTGTCTACTACCTCGGCATAGTCAGCTTTATCGCCTCGGTAACCTGCCTGGTTATCCTCTATCTGAGAATCGATGATTCAGGACTAAAAAACACGATCTCGGCCAGCCTGGCCGCCTCCTCGTTTTTCTTCGCCTCGGTAGGCGTGGTATTAACGACCATCGGTAAATGCAACCTGCCAAGTTTTAAAATCGGCGATCACGATTGACACCGTATCTCAAGTTTAACTTCCAGCTTCGGCTAGAAG
>JADFWE010000242.1 GCA_015222915.1 Pseudomonadota bacterium
CCCGTGAACTGAACTACAAATCGATCAACATCGATCTGATGTATGGCCTGCCCAATCAATCGGTAGAGAGTTTCAGCAAGACGCTGGATACCACGATACGTCTGAACCCGGATCGCCTGGCTGTTTATAACTACGCACACCTGCCGGAGATGTTCAAACCGCAGCGTCGCATCAACGAGGACGAACTGCCCTCTGCCGAAGAGAAGCTGAACATATTACAGCTGTGTATCGATAAACTGCAGGATGCCGGTTATGTATATATCGGCATGGATCACTTCGCCAAAGAGTCCGACTCTCTGGTTAAAGCGCAACAGGAAGGGAGCCTGCACCGTAGTTTCCAGGGGTACTCCACCCATGCCAGCACCGACATCGTCGCCATGGGTATCACCGCCATCAGCCGCATCGGCAATAACTACAGCCAGAACGTTCGCAGCATCGATGAGTATGAGGCCCGTTTAAAAGAAGACAGGATCCCGGTATTCCGCGGCATCGAACTCGAAGCCGATGATGTATTACGCCGCGAGATCATCAATCAGCTGATGTGCAATAACAAGCTGGACATCGCTAAACTGGAGAAAAAATGGGGATTCAAATTTAACACCTATTTCGAATCTTCATTGGACAACCTGCAACAGATGGCAAATGACGGCCTGCTGAAGATCAACGAGACCAGCTTGACGATCACCACTACCGGCCGCCTGCTGGCGCGATCTATCTGCATGCAATTTGACCGTTACCTGAAGCAGCAGAAGAGCAGCCGGTTCTCAAAGGTCATATAATTTCGGGGTCTTGATTGTGCCAGAGTCTGATAACGGCTAGAAAGAGACGTTGGCCGTCATTCGTTATTCGTCGTTCGTAAAAAAAACAAACAGTAGGGGCTGCATAGCCATTGGTTCATTTCGTGTTTTTAGCTTTTAACGAATAACGAAAGACGAATAACTTCTCCTTTATGTCAATTGCAGGCATTTAGCGTACTGTTTATTACCATTTTAAAATGAGCCACCATGTCTTCTGCAGATAAAATCTGGCGGGCACGGGCTTCAGAAGCCGTGATCCAGTCTAACCCAGTCATCACCCAGGCCTTCCTCGAATGTCAGCGATCACCCGATGTGCGCAAAACACACCTGTTCGAAGGCCGCTACGAAAACATCTACCTGAACGAGCAGCATATCCCGCAATTGACTACGCTCATGAAAGAAGCGGTAGCACAGGCTGAAGACATCCTGAGCAGCAAAAATTTGAACACCGGGAATCTCAGTGTCGGTTACTGGTTCAACTATATGCCGCCCGGCTCGACCACTACCTCGCATACTCACGACGACGATGACGAGCTCCTGTCCGGCGTGTATTACCTCTACGTACCCGAAGATTCCGGCAACCTGATCATCAACCTGAAAGATGAAGACATCGAGATAACACCGCAGGCGGGCGATTTCATATTCTTTGACGCCGATGCCCGTCATGAGGTGAGCAGGAACAACAGTGAGCTGCATCGCCTGTCCATCGGTATGAATTTTGGCATACGACGTTCGTGAGATACACGGGAGGAGCCTACTCCTTTTGAGAAGCCGCTATATTACCTTTCGCGGATGAATACAGGATAATAACTGCGTAGAATACGCCGGTCAGGCAACTCTCGAGGCCAGGGATTCCCTGAACAGGCTTACGTGTCCAGCTAAGGGCACGACGAAATTAAATCACCAAGACGGTACAGGGACCATCTATGTTTCATTACAAAACAAATTACAGCCGTAATGTTTTATTCCAGTTTCTGATACTGTCCATATTCGTCGGTTTTCTGCTGCTCATCAATGTCGATTTCCTGCTCGATCTCTACATCAAAAACCAGGCGACCAACACCGGGTATATCGTCAACGGCAGCATCCTTGGCCTGTTCGCCCTCGGCCTGTTTCGACTGGTTTCACTCTTGCTGCGTTACAGCCGTGAAGAGGTTGCGCTGAAACGGTTCATCGAAAATGTACAGAACGATGAGACCCGGCCGACCGAACGCATCAGCAAGAAAAGCCTGATCTACAACCGGTACATCGCAGTGCTGGAGATCAGCAAACATAATGTTGCGGTCAACCACAGCGCACTGGCTTCGACACAGGTCGCGACCGAGAGTACCCGTCTCAGCCTGCCGCGATTCATCAGTAACATCCTGATCCTCACCGGGGTTTTCGGCACGATCATCTCGCTGTCGATCGCCCTGCTTGGCGCCTCTGACATCATCGACAGTGCCGACGGCATCAGCGGTATGAGCATCGTCATCCACGGCATGTCGACCGCGCTATCGACCACCGCTACCGCCATCATCTGCTATCTGTTCTTCGGTTATTTCTATATGAAGCTCACCGATGTGCAGACCGAACTGCTCAGCGGTATCGAGCAGGCAACGACACTCTACATCATGCCGCGATTCACCTACCAGACCGACAGCATGCTGCACGAAGTCGGCAACCTGGTCAAAGCGCTGCATGCTGCTGCCAACAGCATGGCACAGACACAGGTGGATTTTTCCGAGGCCGGGCGTAACCTCAATACCCTGACCGGTACATACGCCGACCGCCTGACGCGTTTGAATGCCGACATCGAAGAGATAAAATCACTGCTGCGCGACGGCTTCCGTCTGTCGGATCATCAATAACATGATGCTTATACATGTTGCCGATAATACAGGGCTCTACCCGTGAATAACGAGTTTGTCGATCTGCGCCGTGGCCACCTGAACAGCGAGAGCTTCTGGCCATCGTTCACCGATATAATGATGGTGGTAGTCATCATCTTCCTGCTCACCTCCATGCTGCTGATGGTGCGTAACTGGGAGCTGCTGGACCAGCTCCGCAACAGCATGGCAGCTGAACTGCAGGCGGAAAAGATCATCGATGTCACCTCGCAGGAAAACGCCACCCTGGAAGAACAGCTGGCGCAGGCGCAGAATGAGATATCGATGCTGCGCATGCAGCTGATGCAGGTCAACGAACAGGCCAGCATGCTCAACATGGAACTTGAAAATAAAGACAGGCAGATCGTCATCGTCCTGTCCGATAACGATCAACTGAAAAATGCCAACAGCAGACATGAGCAGCAGATCGCGGCACTGAGTTCGCAGGTTTCAGCCATGGAGGAAAACCTGTCCCAGCTGAATATCGACGTCGAACAGAAAAAACAGGATATACAGGACAAGCAGCAGAAGATCATCATCATCACGCAGGAGCGTGACAGCCAGTCGCGGAGACTTTCAGCACTGGAGGATGATTTTGGTTCACTCAAGGTCAAGTATGACAAACTGATCCGCCCGGCGCGCACCACCAAAGGAAGATATGTGGTCAGTGTTAACTATGAGCGTATCAAGGGAAATGCCCGCATCCGATTCAAGGATTCCGACGACAGCAACTACACCACGGTGTCGAAAAAACAGCTGCACAGCAAATTGCAGAAGCTGAAGAAAAAATACCCCAACGATCTCTACATAAAGATCGTTATTCCTAAAGAGAGCGGCCTGACCTACAATGAGGCCTGGACCTTCATGAAATCACTGCTGAACAAATACGATTATTATTATCAGCCGATATCAGAAGAAACGTCTTCGGCTCAATAGTTTTCCC
>JADFWE010000243.1 GCA_015222915.1 Pseudomonadota bacterium
CGCAAGGCTTTCTGCAGCGATTCCTGGAAAGTACGGCCGATGGCCATGACCTCGCCCACTGATTTCATCTGCGTGGTCAGGCGATTTTCAGCCTGCGGGAATTTTTCAAAAGTGAAACGCGGAATCTTGGTGACCACGTAATCGATGGTCGGTTCGAACGATGCCGGGGTAGCTCCGCCGGTAATCTCGTTCTGCAGCTCATCCAGGGTGTAGCCGATGGCCAGTTTAGCCGCAATCTTCGCGATCGGGAAACCGGTGGCTTTCGATGCCAGCGCGGATGAACGTGACACGCGAGGGTTCATCTCGATGATGGTCATACGGCCATTTTCCGGATTCACCGCAAACTGCACATTAGAACCGCCGGTCTCGACACCGATCTTACGCAAGACAGCAAGAGAAGCATCACGCATGTGCTGGTATTCTTTGTCGGTCAGCGTCTGCGCTGGTGCGACCGTGATGGAGTCTCCGGTATGGATACCCATGGGGTCGAGATTTTCGATCGAACAGATGATGATGCAGTTGTCGTTCTTGTCACGCACCACCTCCATCTCGTATTCTTTCCAGCCAGAGATTGATTCTTCCACCAGCAGCTCACTGACAGGCGACAGGTCCAGACCGCGGCGACAGATCTCTTCGAACTCGTCACGGTTATACGCGATGCCGCCGCCACTGCCGCCCATGGTGAACGACGGACGGATGATGGTCGGATAACCGACCTGCGCCTGCACCTGGTGTGCTTCTTCCATGCTGTGCGCGATAGCCGCACGCGGCATGTCCAGGCCGATCTCTTCCATGGCGACTCTAAATTTCTCGCGGTCCTCCGCCATATCGATAGCCGTCTTGTCGGCACCGATCATCTCGACGCCAAACTTCTCCAGGATACCCTCGCGATCCAGGTCCAGCGCACAGTTAAGTGCGGTCTGACCACCCATGGTAGGCAGCAATACATCAGGCTTTTCTTTTTCGATGATGGCAGCAACCGTCTGCCAGGTGATGGGCTCGATATAGGTTGCATCAGCCGTCTCGGGATCCGTCATGATGGTCGCCGGATTCGAGTTCACCAGGATAACGCGGATACCCTCTTCTTTTAACGCCTTACACGCCTGCGCACCGGAATAGTCAAACTCACAGGCCTGGCCGATAACGATAGGCCCGGCACCGATGATTAAAACGCTGTTTATGTCTTGTCTTTTAGGCATGGGTTAAAAACCTTTTTTCCACAGACAAAAACAAAGCGTTAGTCCGCGAATAACGCAAAAGACGCGAAAAAAGCAAATTAAATAATATTCTTGTCATCATAATTCCAGACTTTTCTGCGTATACCTAGTCTTGTCACACCAAAATTTAATAAAAGTCCAACGGTCAAACCAGATGCCCTGAGATAATTCATCACCTGAGCATCATGTTCCTTACTAAAACCAGACAATGCCTTTAACTCAATTAGCAACTTATCATCTACGACAATATCTGCAATATAGTGGCCAACAGCTTGCCCCTTGTAGCTAATAACATACGGTTGTTGACACTGAAAAGGTATACCAGCTTCTGCAAATTCAATACACAGTGCCTTCTCGTACACCCTTTCCAAAAAACCAGCGCCCAATCCGTGACTAACGTTCTGCGCACACTTGAGAACCCGCTCGCTCAGTCTTTCGGTACCAATCATAAAAACATCTCCCTGTTCTTATTGCAAAATTCTTATTACAAAAGTTTTTTTCGCGTCTTTTGCGTTATTCGCGGACTCCCCGTTTCTAGCTTTTTGCCTTTTCCATCAACTCGATAAAGTGATCAAATACAGGTGCTATATCATGTGGTCCCGGACTGGCCTCAGGGTGCCCCTGAAAACCGAATGCCGGTTTATCGGTACGGTGGATGCCCTGTAGCGAGCCATCGAATAACGAACGATAGGTGGCTTCCAGATTATCCGGCAGGCTTTCTTCATCCACAGCAAAACCGTGATTCTGGCTGGTGATCATCACTTTTTTGCTGGATAGATCCTGCACCGGATGGTTAGCACCGTGGTGGCCGAATTTCATCTTCTGGGTTTTGGCACCACAGGCAAGCGCTAACAGCTGATGCCCCAGGCAGATACCAAAGGTCGGTATCTCAGTTTCCAGAATTTCCTGGATGGCGCTTATCGCGTAATCACAGGGCTCCGGGTCACCGGGGCCGTTTGATAAGAATACACCGTCAGGCTGCATCGCCAGCACTTCACTGGCCGGGGTTTTAGCCGGCACTACGGTGACCTTGCAGCCGCGCTCGACCAGCATGCGCAGGATATTACGTTTAACACCGTAATCGTAAGCGACGACATTGAATCTGGCTTCAGGCGCTTCTTGCGGCTTGTCTGTATCCAGGTCCCAGACACTGTCCGACCAGGAATACCGCTCAGCCGTGGTCACTTCTTTGGCCAGATCCATACCTTTGAGGCCGGCGAAACCTTTGGCAGTGGCTATGGCATGCTCCACATCGATGTTCTCACCAGCCACGATGCAGCCACCCATGGCGCCCTTATCACGGAGCAGACGGGTCAGACGACGGGTATCGATATCAGAGATGGCAACGGTATTATTCTCGACCAGATAATCATGCAGACTTTTTTCACCGCGCCAGTTACTCATCACCATGGCGCTGTCACGGATGACCAGACCGCTGGCATGAACACCGGCCGCTTCTTCATCACCGTCATTGGTGCCGACATTGCCGATATGCGGATAGGTTAAGGTGACGATCTGTTTGCTGTAGGAAGGATCAGTAAGGATTTCCTGATACCCTGTCATCGCTGTATTAAAAACCACTTCACCGGTAGTTTCACCGGAAACGCCAATTGACTTGCCATGAAACAAGCTTCCATCTTCGAGCGCTAGTACAGCTGTGGTCAATACATTCTCCAGAAGAATCGATTACAGAAGGGGCAGGATTGCGGCAAATACCACAGAAACCACGCCCTTATCGCAGGTATAAAAAAGGCTGGTACAAATTAAGCGACCTTGCAGTCCAATTCGTCCAGCCTCCAATCCGTGATCACTCACGAATCCAAAATAATGGCGTCCCCAAGGGGAGTCGAACCCCTGTTGCCGAGATGAAAACCCGGTGTCCTAGGCCTCTAGACGATGGGGACAC
>JADFWE010000030.1 GCA_015222915.1 Pseudomonadota bacterium
TCCCATAAGTTTAAGGAAAGTACGGCGATCGATCGTGGACATGAAGACTCCTCGGTTATTAGTTCGGTGGTGATTTATTCTTGTATTGGTTATTTTTATAATTTATTTTTCGTTGAGGACGCTTTGCCCTCAGTAGCAGTGGATAATAACGCATCTATCCATAAATGGTTACTGAAATACATAAATTAATGTCGATATTTTGTACATATTTAGTGACGGATATGTAAGAGATTTATTCAAAAAATACAATCAAAAGCCTGAATTTGTGTATCATGCGCGCTGTTATGATTTGTGCACGTCTAAAAAGCTTGGTATCAGTGCTGCTTATGGGCTGTTTGCTCTGGCTGGCGAGTGGGCTGACCGCTGGAGTGACGGGGCTGCAGCAGGTGATGGCAGACGTCGTCAAACCAGCGTTGATCGAGATAGAGGTCGACAGCGAACGTATTATCGCAATCGAGATTCGCGCCAGCATCGAAGCTTTGCTCACCGGTATCAATGCACAATACAAGAACACCAAAGATGCACCGAACGCGGCAGAATATGATGCATTGCGTAAGATGCCGCCCGATCAGCTGCTGCATGTTTTCGAGGATTTCAAAACACAGTTTCTGCAGTCCATCTATCTGAAGGCAGACCAGACGAAACTACCGCTAAGCGTTCAGGTGGTCGAGATTCCGTTACCCGGTTATACAAAGGTACCGCGCATCAGCATCATTCGACTCAGCTCGGTTTTGCCGCGCTCAGCTGACACCATACAGTGGTATTATCCGGAAAAATTTGGTGATAATGCGGTCCGGGTCAGACAGGTCGACCGGGAAAATGAGCAGTGGCACTGGTCACAATGGCAATGGCTGAGGGATGACCAGGCCAGCACACCTTTTTCACTGAGCGAAATCGTTAACCTGCAGTCGATCTTTGAGGTGATAACGTCGTATATCGTCATCGGTTTCGAACATATCGTACCCAAAGGCACCGATCACATCCTGTTTATCCTCGGGCTGTTCCTGTTATCGACCCACCTGAGGCCATTATTGTGGCAGGTGACGATGTTCACCGTGGCCCATACCATCACTTTAGGCCTGGCGATGAACAATGTGGTCGAACTGCCGTCTAACGTAGTCGAGCCGCTGATCGCATTGTCCATCGCCTACGTCGGTGTGGAAAATGTGTTATCGAAGACCCTGCACAGAAGCCGGCTGGCCCTGGTGTTTTTATTCGGACTGCTGCATGGGCTGGGTTTTGCCGGTATATTATCCGATTTCGGTATGCCGCAGGGTGATTTTGCCGTGGCGCTGATCAGTTTTAATGTCGGCGTTGAACTCGGGCAGCTTGCCGTTATCTCAATAGCTTTTGTTTTATTGCGATTCTGGTTTAAAAACCCTCAGATTTATCGCAAAATCGTCGTCGTACCCGGTTCTATGTTTATTTCGCTTATCGGCCTGTACTGGTTTTTTGAGCGACTGGAATTATTTTGATCCACCTTGTGTGGGCCTTTATGAGAAAATCAGAAGAGAAACCCTTAAAGAGATAAAGATCATCAATATGTTTGACGTTACATCTAAAAAATACAGCCTGAAATCCGTATTCACAAGATCAAGCTTGCTGTTTTTCAGTTCGCTGCTGATCGCTTCCTGCGCTTCTACCAGCGTTACCCAGAGCTGGGTAGAACCAGACCTGAAAAAGACCTATGCTCATCCGATGATCCTGGCCAGTTCCGACAGCCAGCAGACACGCCGTATCTACGAGCAGCATTTCGTCGATGAGCTGAAATTACGCGGTATTACGGCTGTCCCCAGCTATACATTGATCAGCAGCAAACAAAAATTAACCCGCGAGATCGTGGAAGCCGCCATCAAGGATACCGATATCGATGCGGTTCTGGTGACTTACCTGGTGGCGGTAGATGCTGAACTTAAACACCATGACTCGCCATTAGGGCTCAACTATTCGGGAAGCCCTGAAGACAACATGGTGTCCGCGACCATGATCACCACCCGTGGCCGTACCAGCAACAAGGAGATCATCACCCTGAAAAATGACCTGTATGACGCCATAGATGGCGATATCGTCTGGTCGACACAGATGAGATCAGTTGCTCCTGATTCTATCGATAAGTTGATTAAGGAAGTGATATCACTCCTGATCAAAGGGATGTTGTCAGACGGTGTGATCAAGGCAAAATAGCCATTATTGTTTGTGTTTTAGCGTGCACTTGCTATGATGCACCCGAATAGAGCGATAATAATTTTATGGATGTAATAATGAACATGTTTAGCAATCGATTTCATAAGAAGACACTGATATCCGGCCTCGTTATGCTGGCTGTTACCTTGCTTCTCAGCGCATGTGCGAATACCAAGATCTCACAATCCTGGGTCGAGCCTGATAACCGGAAGGTATATAAAGATCTGCTGATCATCGGCATTGCTGAAAGCGTGCAGAACCGCCGGGCTTACGAGAGTTACTTCGTCGAAGCTTTAGCAGAAGACGGTATCGAGGCTATCGCCAGTTATAAATTGATGAAGAGCGGCGAGGATATCGAGCGTGATACCGTTACAGCTGCCATAAAAGGTCTGGGGGTCGACGGTGTCATCGTCACGCATATGGTGGCGGTCGATGAAGAGACCATCTATCGTCCTTCGATGGACTACCAGCCGATGTATGGCGGCGGTTACTACGGCGGCATGTACAGCTACTACCCGCATGTAAACACCTATGTGACCAGTCCGGGTTATTACACCACGCATGAGACCTATACCATCGAGACTAATCTCTATGATGTAGAAACAGAAGAACTGGTATGGTCAGCACGCAGCCGTACATTTTCACCAGAATCTGTCGATGAGGTTATCGTCGATCTGACCAAACTGCTCATCAGCGACCTGAAAGATAAAAAACTTATTCAGAAGAAATAACGCGGTAAGTCAAAATCTTTCTACATCACGTTATCTGATTCCTGTATGAATCAGATAACGTTTGTCTTTTACTGATCGATCGACCTTGTTTTCCGGCAGCTTATAACAAAACCAGAAGCAGCATTGCTGATCTCTGCGGACAAGCCACTAGAACAATTACAATAATAACTTCATGTTTCAACCTAAAGAACTCTTTATCGGTTTACGCTACATTCGTGCTAGACGTAAAAGTCATTTTGTATCATTTATCGCTTTTATCTCGATCGCAGGTGTAGCACTCGGCGTATTTGCGCTTATCGTCGTATTGTCGGTGATGAACGGTTTCGGCAATGAGCTGCGTGACCGTACCCTGAGTATGACCTCACATGCCACCATCAGTGGTTATGATGGTTACCTCCGTGACTGGCCATCCGTACTAAAAAAAGTAAAAGCCAATAAAGAAGTTGTCGCTGCTGCGCCTTACATACGAAAAGAAGTCATGTTGACCAATGGCCGGCGGGTCAGCGGCTCGCTGATCCGCGGCATACTGCCAGAGATGGAGAGCAAGGTTTCACTGGTCGAATCGAAGATGATCTCTGGCAGCCTGTTCGATCTGAAACCTGGTGAATATGGCATCGTGCTCGGACGCGAGCTGGCGAATTCACTGGGGGTCTATGAGGGCGAACGGGTCACCGTGATCACCCCGCAGGCCAGCGTCACAGCCGTCGGTGTCATGCCGCGACTTCGTCGCTTCAAGGTCGTCGGCGTATTCGAAGTCGGCATGAACCAGTTCGACAGCGCCATGGCTTACACGCACCTCGAAGATGTTGCCAAACTGTTCAGTTATAAAGACCGCATCAACGGCGTACGTCTAAAACTGACCGACCTGTTTGATGCGCCGCGTATAACACATGATATCGAAAAAGATTTCGGCGAAGACTACTGGGTGCGCGACTGGTCTAAACAGCATAAGAATTTCTTCCGTGCTCTGCAGACTGAGAAAACAGTGATGTTCATCATCCTGTTGATGATGGTGTCCGTCGCTGCATTGAATATCGTCTCGACACTGATGATGACGGTCACCGACAAAGAATCCGATATCGCCATCCTGCGTGCACTGGGTATGCGGCCGTCCAGCATCATGGTCATCTTTATCATCCAGGGAGCATTCATCGGTCTGTTCGGTACCCTGATCGGTGTCGGTACCGGTGTGCCGGTAGCAATGAACGTCTTTGAGATCGTCTCCTGGCTGGAACAGTTGTTCAATACTGATTTTCTGCCCAGTGATGTTTATTACATCAGTGATATCGTCGCCGACGTAAAAGCAAAAGAAGTGATGATCTATGCGCTGTCGGCATTCTCGGTGACCATCCTGGCGACCATCTATCCTGCATGGCGAGCTTCCAAAACCTTGCCCGCAGAAGCGCTGCGTTATGAGTGATCCTATTATGCTAGTCGCAAACAATATCGCTAAGAGTTATCACGACGGTGCACGCAATGAACTTCATGTTCTGAATGATATTTCATTCCGTCTGGAAAAAGCAGAAACCTCGGCCATCATCGGTTCATCCGGTTCAGGTAAGACCACGCTGCTGAATATCCTCGGCGGTCTCGATACGCCTACCAAAGGCCAGGTGCTATTGAATGGCGAGGATGTGCACAGGTTAAGTGAGAAGCAGCGCTGTACCATAAGAAATCAGCACTTTGGTTTCATCTACCAGTTCCATCACCTGCTACCTGAGTTCAGCGCACTGGAAAATGTTGCCATGCCGCTGTTGATCAACGGCGACCCGGTAAAACAGGCCATGCAACGTGCCGAGCAGGTACTGGAAGATGTCGGCCTGAAACAACGGCTGTCGCACAAACCCAGTGAGCTGTCCGGCGGTGAACGCCAGCGTGCAGCGATCGCCCGCGCGCTCATCCATCGCCCGGATTGTATCTTCGCCGATGAACCGACCGGTAATCTCGACAGGAAAAATGCCGAACAGGCGATCGACCTGATCATCAACCTGAACAGGGAATATCATACCTCTCTGATCATCGTGACCCACGATGTGAAGATTGCCGAGCGCATGGACACGGTCTATACACTGGAAGACGGGGTGTTGGCAAAAGCTTAAAATTTCTCTTTTATGAGGATCGAGTGTCTAAAGTCGGCTTCTGACACAAAGGAGAAGTTATTCGTCTTTCGTTATTCGTCGTTCGTAAAAAACACCAAACAGCAGGGACTGCATAGCCA
>JADFWE010000244.1 GCA_015222915.1 Pseudomonadota bacterium
GCAATGACACAAAAACTCTGCGTAACTCTGCGCTCTCTGCGGTGTAAAGTCTTTAATTCTTCAAGGTCTGCTAAGGCTCAACAGCAGGCACCTGATTTCTCATATCTGGTGACCGTGATGGCAGAAGATGACTTTACTCAACTGCAGCAGGATACTCAGAAACAATGCGTACATCGCGCTGCGGGAATGGGATCGAAATATTATTTTCTTTGAAACTTTTCCATATCGACAGGTTTACATCAGATACTACATTGGCGACACCTTCTTCAGGGTCGTTGATCCAGATGCGCAGTTCCAGATCGATACCATTATCACCGAACCCTATCAGGCGAGCGGCAGGTTCAGGGTTTTTGAGTACGCGAGGTTTGTCCAGGGTCGCATCGAGCAAAAGCTGCATGGCAACTTCAGGGTCGCTGTCATAACTGATCTGTACCGGTACGCGCTGGCGTATAGCACGGTCTGAATAACTCCAGTTGACTACCTCCGAGGTAATCAGGTTTTCGTTTGGAATCAGTGTTTCCACACCATCTCGATCTTTCACCACGACGTAACGAGCGTGCAGGCTTTGCACCCAGCCGAAACGATCGCCGATACTGATGACATCACCGGGTCGAATGGATCGGTCAAACAGTAAAATGAAACCACTGATAAAATTACTGAAAATCTTTTGCAGACCAAAACCGATACCGACACCGATGGCACCGGAGAAAACAGCAAATGCGGTGAGGTCGATACCAACAGACTTCAATGCGAACAGTACCGCGAGTCCATAGAGTGAAAATTTACTGATCTTGGTCAGCATCACCCTCATACTGGGATTGATGTGTGGAGAGCGCCGCGCCTGTGATTCGATCAGTTGCGTCAGCCAGTTCGCCATAACCACAAAGAAGATGACCGCAGTCAGCAGTTCCAGGATAGACAGCAATGAAAGCCGTGACTCGCCGAAGCTGATCGCCAGATTATCCAGCGTCTGGATAACATCAGGCAGCCAGCCGATCAGGTGCAGGGCGACGAGTCCCCAGATGGAAAGACTGATAAAACCTTCCCATGCACGCAGCGCTGGGCTGGGTGAATAGCCGGTGCGTAATATATAGATAGTCAGCGTTATCGCTGCCATCGACAACAGTAAAGGGGTAAAGACGTCGAGCACAGCAACATTGACACCAAATTGCTCGATAACGAATCGGGTGATCAGCAGGTAGAGCAGCATGCTCATCGGAAAAGCGATTCGGTTTGATCCGCGTAACAGGAACTGGAAGAAGTTTTTCTTTTCCAGGTCGCCCAGCAGTTGGGTGATGAATAGCTGCCATTTTTTGTGAGTGACTGCGGCCAGCGCGCCACAGCCGATTACGGTGAGCAGCTGGATGCCACCCTGTATCGTGGTGAAGCGGTCGAACCAGTATTCGATCAGCGGCAGCAGTTTATCGATTAATTCCATGCTTTCATGTGTGTATGTCTGGCGGCAGTTTTTGTTATTATGTCGGTCAACTAAGTTAACAGGTTTGATGGGCAGGTGACAGTCCCATCATAAAATTTAAGGTTCAGGAAAATATATGTCAGCTAACGCATCAACCAAAGTCATCATCGCTGCTTTGATCGGAAATGCAGCTATTTCTATCACCAAATTTTTTGCCGCTTTTACTACGGGCAGTTCTGCCATGCTCTCTGAGGGCATCCATTCACTGGTCGATACCGGTAACCAGGTACTGTTGTTACACGGTATGAAGCAGGCGAAAAAACCGGCGGATGAAGAATTTCCTTTTGGTCACGGTAAAGAAATTTATTTCTGGAGTTTCGTGGTAGCGATTCTTATCTTTGCAGTCGGTTCAGGTGTATCGATCTATGAAGGTATTCGCCATGTTATCCATCCAGCCCAGATTGAGAATCCGATGATTAATTATATCGTGCTTGTATTGGCCATGGTGTTTGAAGGCGGCGCGTGGTTTTTTGCCTTCAAGGAATTTGGCAAGGTCAAGGGTAAGCGTGGTTATATAGAAGCCGTTCAGCGCGGTAAAGACCCTTCTATGTTCGTGGTGTTGTTTGAAGATTCCGCTGCCTTGCTAGGATTGTTTATAGCGTTGCTGGGTATCTGGCTTGCACAGGTCACAGGCAACCCGGTTTTTGATGGTGTCGCTTCCATTCTGATCGGCATGATCCTCGGTGGTACAGCTATCTGGCTTGCCATAGAAACCAAGGGTCTGCTCATCGGTGAAGGCGCTAACAAAGAAGTTATCGCCGGTATCCGGCATATCACTGAGTCTTTTGATGAGGTCGAGAAGGTCAATGAATTGCTTACCATGCACATGGGACCGGAGTTTATCC